>JANYBU010000049.1 GCA_025360665.1 Nitrospira sp. | reverse complement strand
ACTTGCACGGTTGGTGCGCGAGTTAGTCCGTCTTCCAGGTATCGGCCAGAAAACAGCGCAGCGATTGGCTTTTCACGTGTTGAAGGCCGAGCGCGAAGAGGCACTTCGCCTGGCCGAAGCGATTCGTGCCGTCAAAGACGGGCTCTCCTTTTGCCGGCAATGTCGGAACATCGCGGAGGGGGAACTCTGCGAGTTTTGTCTCGATCCCAAGCGGGACCAGACGAGAATTCTGGTAGTGGAAGAACCAAGTACGACCTATGCCATCGAGCGGGCCGGAGCCTACCGCGGCTTGTATCATGTATTACTCGGTGCCTTGTCTCCGTTGGACGGCGTCGGACCATCCGATATCAGGGCCGAAGAGTTGGTCGATCGGGTGAAGCTTGGGGGAATTCAGGAAGTGATCCTTGCGACGAGTCCGACGATTGAGGGCGAGGCAACCGCGATCTATTTAACGAACCAACTGAAACCTCTCGGGGCACGGGTTTCGCGTATCGCCTATGGTATTCCGGTCGGGATGGATATCGAGTATGCCGACGAAGTGACGTTACTCAAGTCGATCGAAGGCCGGCGGGATCTCTAGCCCGAATCCGGGTGGGCAAGATTGACGGGCCCACGCTGCCCATTGACCCCCCTCCAGGCCCCTTGTTATAGTCCCGCTCGTTTCAGATGATTTTACTCCTCCGGCAGGATGCAGTATGAAAGCAGGCCCTTCCGTCAAGCGCATCTCGCCCGCTCCCTCAGCGGCGAAACCGGTTGCCACTAAGCGCAAAGCCAGGGCATTGTCCCAGGGGAAAAAATACGCGGCTATTCGTCGTGACCTTGAGCGGCAGCGCAAGGCCATGTTGGAGGAGGCGGGTGAGGGGATTGCCAATCCAAAGGGTCAGGAGGCATTCCCGGATGTCAGCGATCAGGCGTCTGCGGAGGCCGAGCAGAACTTTTCAATGCGTATCCGTGAGCGCGAGCAACGGCTGGTCAAGAAGATCGACGAGGCACTTGATCGGATGGACCAGAGCACCTATGGCATCTGCGAACGCTGCGAAGAAGAGATTCCCTATCCCCGACTCAAAGCCCGCCCGGTTACCACCCTCTGCATCAACTGCAAGACGCTGGAAGAACAGGAAGAAAAGATCCGGCGCTGAACGTGTTGTGCCACTCCACCTCGAATCAGTTCGATATTCAGCACACGCCCTCTTGCGAAATGACTAGTGTTTCAACGCCTTGACGCGTTGTTGGACGAGGGTGATGCGACTGGCTTCATCGGGGATACCTTCGACCAGCGCGAGATAGGTCTCGTACTCCGAGATGGCTCGTTTGGGGTTCGTGGGCTCGTAGGCCTCAGCCAAGTTATAGCGGGCAATGGCATAGTTGGGGCGAAGCGTGACGGCTTTTTCGAATGAAGCGAGCGCGTTCGCCTTGTCTCCCAGCTTGCTGTACACCGTGCCGAGGTTATTCAGAATTTCCGGAGTGTTGGGTCTGATGGCCAAAGACTGAAGCATCTCTGTCTTGGCCTTCTCGTGCTGTCCCTTCCCTTCCCATGCCAGGCCCAGTTTGTGGTGAGCTTCTGCCTGCCACACTTTATTCGTAAAGCCGCTTGCGATCGCTTTCTGATAGGCATTGGCTGCGGTATCGTAGTTCTGGGTCCCGCAGTAGGAGAGCTGTGCGGTTTGGCCGCGCGCGAATTGCTGGAGCGAGAGGAAGGGTTCCTCGTCCTCCGCGCCTTGACTGTCGAGCGGTTGCCCAGGCTTCTGGCCGCTTGGATGGCGCAACCGTTCCAAGAACTCGCGTCGATAGGGTGAGAACAGCCGTACATAGGGGTCGATCGTCACAGAAGCCTGAAGCAACGCCGGCTGCTCGCGCGTGCCAAGGACCAAGTACTGTGTCGTCGTTTTCTCGTCTCCGGTTTCGTACAGGGCGCTGGAATCCATGCTCGTCTTTGAGGACAGATTCGCCACGTTGAGATAGAACTCCAACGCCGGCTTCAACAGCGTTACGGTGTGGCGGAGGACCGGGTAGGGATTCAAATCAAGGCCGGACGGAAAGGTAAAGAGGGTTCCGATCAGCACACCATCTTCATCGAAAAAGTAGGACTCGTCGCCATGTGATGGGCTTCGGTCAGCAGAAAGAACCAACTCTTGTCCGGCGCCCCAGGCTTGTGCCTTGAAGGTAGAGGCAGGATGTGTCTTGAGAAAGTCGGACTTTGCAGTACAGAGGGTCGTGGATTTCAGGAGAACCAGATCACTTTCAGACGGTGGGAGGTTCGGTTTTGGAGCTGGAGTTTCGCAAGCGTTCAATAAGAGGCTCAGTCCTAGTCCGCAGACCACCCACGATCGAAAGGGCACAGCACGAGACGCTTGCATATCACCTGGATTCCCGCTCACAAAGGGAGCATACACGAAACTGAAAAGAGTTTGTCAACGGGTTAACAAGGCAACGCCCGCTCTCGTGAGGGAAGCGGGCGTTGAATCTGGGCACGAGGTGTCTACGGAGATTATCGCCGCTGGCTATCCAGCATCGAATCCTCAGTCGTATACCCGAAAAGGTACGGCATCTGGCTGGTGAGCTTGTAAATTGGACGGTTCAAGCCGTAATCCAAGGCGACCCCGATTGGGTGGAAGAGAAAACCGGTCAAGCGCCAAGGATTATCGCTTGGGGCTGCTCCAGCCGCCACATCGGTGTAGACCAGGGATGTGGGGTCCATCACACTGTAAATACTGGCCGGGGCCGTATAGCCCCCATCTGCATCGGCCGACGCCTGCTGCTGGCGGGTTTCGGCACAACCGACTGCAGTGGCCAACAGGAGAATTCCCAGGGCAAGAGCTGTAGTCCGCATAGATAACCTCACTTGTCTTGTACGGTTCAGAGTCGACGGTCTCTCGATACACTGAAGTGTAGCCGACCTCCAGGGTTCTGTCCAGGATTGGAGTGGTTCAGGCAACATCATGAAAACCGTCAGTTTAGGCGAGGGCGTATGGATCGGGAAGGGGGAGGTCGAAAACATGGTAGGCGATACTGGTATCGAACCAGTGGCCTCTTCCGTGTGAAGGAAGCGCTCTACCCCTGAGCTAATCGCCTATATGTGACGAAGCTTAGCATGAGGTCATAAATCGGATCAACCGTGACGCCATGCGTCAGGCGCAGCGAAGTCGCCTTGACATCCCCAAAACACGGTTCCTACAATGCCACCGCTCTCAGTTTTTCTTTGCGGAACTTTACTCGCATGCGCGATGACATTGTCATTATCGGGGGTGGACTGGCCGGGTCTGAAGCGGCGTGGCAGGCGGCTAATCGTGGTGCGAAAGTGACGCTCTATGAAATGCGTCCAAAAGAAACGACGCAAGCGCACAAGACCGGTGGTTTAGCAGAACTGGTCTGTTCAAATTCGCTCGGCTCTACGGATCCGCTGAATGCTCCCGGCATCTTGAAAGAAGAGATGCGCCGTCTCAACTCGCTCATTATTCGGGTGGCGGATGAGGTACGGGTGCCGGCCGGATCGGCCCTGGCCGTCGATCGCGAACAGTTTTCACTCAAGATTACCCAGGCGCTGGAAGAGCACCCGAACATTCGCATTCTGCGTGAGGAGATCACCGAGATCCCGACAGACTGTCTCTGTATTCTAGCGACCGGGCCGCTGACATCAGACAAACTGTCTCAGGCCATCGCGCAATTGACCCATACGAAACATTTATATTTTTACGATGCGATCTCTCCGATCGTGGATGCGGACTCCATCAATATGGACGTCGTCTTCCTTGCATCCCGTTACGACAAGGGCGGGGACGACTATCTCAACTGCCCCATGGACGAAGCGACCTACAATGCCTTTTACGAAGCGTTGCTTGCCGCGGAGAAAGTGCAACCGAAAGAATTCGAAAAGACCGCCTATTTCGAAGGTTGTATCCCCATCGAGGTGATGGCCGAACGGGGCCGCCAGACCATGCAGTTCGGTCCATTAAAGCCGGTGGGCCTTGTGAATCCCAAGACGGGCTTGAGATCTTATGCTGTGGTGCAGCTCCGGACGGAAAACGTCCATCGATCTTGTTACAACCTCGTGGGATTCCAGACTAAATTGACCTACGGGGAACAGAAGCGGGTGTTTCGCATGATTCCCGGTCTTGAGCAGGCGGAGTTTCTCCGTTACGGCAGCCTGCACCGCAACACCTTCATCAATTCCCCCCAACTGCTGCGCGACACCCTCCAGTTCAAGGCACGCGGCACCCTCTTCTTTGCAGGACAACTGGTCGGCGTCGAGGGTTATACGGATTCCGCCGCGATGGGAGGGTTGGCAGGAATCAACGCTGCCCGTGGTCTGGCAGGATTGCCGTTGGTCACGCCCCCGCCCACCACGGCGCATGGCTGCCTGACGTCGTACATCACGGCCACGGACCCTCGTCACTTTCAGCCGATGAATACAAATTTCGGGCTCTTTCCTCCCCTTGCCACACCGACGAGAGACAAAGAAAGTAAACGACGGCTCACAGGACAACGGGCACTTGAGGACCTGACTGCATGGATAACGCGATTCGAGCTTTCATGACGTTCCTTGAGCTGGAACGTCATGCGTCGCACGAAACAGTGCGCAACTATACTTCGGACCTGCGACAGTTTCAGGCCTTCATGAAGAAGGAGCATCCCGGCCTGTCCACGCTCATTCCCACTACGGTAAAAACTGAGTCCATTCGGGCCTATCTTCACTGGTTGGATCGCAAGCGTGAGAAAAGCACGTCGATAGCCCGGAAGCTCGCCTCCCTCCGTAGCTTCTATCGCTATCTGCTACGAGAGGGCATAGTCAGCCTCAATCCTACCGAGGCCATTAGGACGCCGAAACAGGCGAAACATCTTCCGCGTGTCTTGACCAAGGACGATGCAGCAGCGCTGATGGAGTTTCCTGCTGGACAAACAGGATCGTCGCTCCGAGACTGTGCGTTACTGGAGACGCTCTATTCGACCGGGGCTCGCGTGAGTGAACTCGTAGGGATTAATCTCGAAGATCTCCGTGCGTCCGAGGGGCTGGTCCATCTGCGAGGAAAAGGTCGGAAGGAGCGCATCGTGCCGATCGGAGATGTGGCCCTGCGGGCCATTCAGGCATATCTGGATCAGCGGCCCCTGATGGACTCTCGAGATCTGACGCCGAAGCGCGCCCCTTCCCCGATCTTTCGGAACAGTCGAGGGGGACGGTTGACGACTCGGAGCGTCGCTCGCATCGTGGCCCACTATTCGAACCGGCTTATCGGCGGTTCCGTGAGTCCCCATACATTGCGGCACTCCTTTGCCACTCATCTCCTCGATGAAGGGGCCGACTTGCGATCGATTCAAGAGATGCTTGGGCATGCCTCATTGAGTACGACACAAAAGTATACACACCTGGCGACGGATCAACTTCTAGCCGTGTACGATAAGACGCATCCGCGAGCCGGTCGCCCGACCACTGTACGTGCCGTCAAGGACGGCAAGCCATGATGATCATACGGTTACCGACGACCCTCTGTGTCAGGCGAGAGTCGCGAGGCGCGCGAGAAGCGACCTTGCTCGTCCCGCGTTTCTCGCCTTTCGCGCTTTTCTCGCCATGGGAGCCAGGATATGAACAGACTGATTAAGAAAGCGAACGTCCTGATCGAAGCGTTGCCGTACATTCGCACGTTCAAGGGCAAGACGATTGTCATCAAATATGGCGGTCATGCGATGACCGATGCGCCGTTGAAAGAGAAGTTCGCCCAGGATGTCGTGCTCTTGAAATATGTGGGTCTCAACCCGGTCATTGTGCATGGCGGGGGACCCCAGATCGATAAGATGCTCCAGCGCGTGGGAATCGAAGCCAAGTTTCGCCATGGGGTGCGGGTAACAGATGAGGCTACGATGGAAATCGTGGAGATGGTGCTGGCCGGCAAGATCAACATGGAAATCGTCGATCTCTTGAATCGCCATGGCGGCCTTGCGGTCGGCTTGAGTGGAAAGGACGGCGGGCTCATACTCTCTCGACCGCTCACGGCCAAAGCCTGGGCGGCAAGTCTGGAAAAGGATCTCGATGACGGCGAGGGGGACGAGGATTTTGGCTTCGTAGGAGAGGTCCAGTCTATCGACCCCACTCTGGTGCGGAAACTTCAGCAGGATCATTACATTCCCGTCATCGCGCCCATCGGCACCAATCGGGAAGGGAATACATACAATATCAACGCCGATCTGGTGGCCGGGGCGATGGCCGCCGCGCTGGGAGCTGAGAAACTGGTAATGATGACCGATGTGAAAGGCATTCGCGATGCGAAGGGGCGCCATCTCTCGACGGTCTCACGCAAAGACGTGCAGCGAATGGTGAAGAAGGGCACGATCAGCGAAGGGATGTTGCCCAAGGTGCATGCCTGTTTGGATGCGCTCGGTGGCGGCGTCGGCAAAGCCCATATCATCGACGGTCGAATTCCGCATGCCATTCTTCTCGAAGTGTTCACGCGTAAAGGTATCGGGACGGAGATCGCATCGTAGTCGGTTAATCCGGTCAGTCTGTAGTTGTGGTGAACCAGCGCCTCCGAATCAACCGCCATCTTCAGGCCCTCGTCGGCGAGCGTCATCCTGAAACGAGTCCTCGCGCGCTTCGAAAGGCGGCACACTATCTAGCGACGCAGTTTGCCAAGTCCGGCTGGGCCGCTAGCGCCCAGCTCATGAGTGCGTGGGGCAAGGTCTATCGCAATGTGGTGGCGACCAAGTATCCGGACTGGCCCGGACAAGGAGAGGAGTTGCCCCCACTCCTAATCGGGGCCCACTACGACACCGTGTCCGGGTCTCCGGGCGCGGATGATAACGCAAGTGGGCTCGTGGTCCTCCTCGAAGTGGCTTTGCGTCTCCGCGCACGGCCTCTCGCGCGACCTGTTTGGCTCGTGGCATTCTGTCTCGAGGAGCAGGATCGACTGGGGAGTCAGGCATTCGCGTCCCGCTTAAAAGCCGAGCGCCGTGAGTTGGCCGGTGCGATTATCCTGGAATGTGTCGGGTTCGCCAGGAGCGAGGCTGGCACGCAGCAGGCCCCACCCGGCGTACCCATCGCGGTGCCAACCCAAGAAGACTTTCTTGCCATTGTGGGCAACGAGGCATCCCGGTCTTTGGTGAGTCAGCTTGAGCAGGAGGCCCGGCGGCATGCGGCCCAGCTCAAGCCCCTGTCATTAGTGGTGCCAGGCCGAGGGGAGGCCATGTCTCACACCCGTCGCAGCGACCATGCCTCGTTCTGGGACGCAGGCTATCCAGCCGTGATGCTGACCGATACGGCGAACTTCCGGAATCCGCATTACCATCGTGAGACTGATACCGTGGACACACTGAATCTCGAATTTCTCTCCAACGTGGCAGCGACTGTGACCGCAACTGCGATTCAGATCGCTGGAGTGCGACCATGAAGATGAGTCGGACGAGGTTGGCCCCCGCAACCCGCCGTCTCGTGACCGAGGTCTATGGCCGTCTAGACTATGGCGCACTGGGACCAGTCTACTGTTATGAAGGCGGCGATGAGTTCTGGCGAGCGAAGCGGGGGCTCTGTGACCGTCTCGGGAGTCGGGTCGCCCTTGTATTGAGGCGGAAACTAGGACGGGGCGGGCGCAGTCTCTACGTTGGTGCCGGGGTGGCGGAACTTCCTGCTTTGATGATGGAAACGGTGGAGCTGGGTCGGACGGTGGAACCCTATAATCTTCGGAGAGCCGAAGTCGCAGCCCTCAACCGTGCCTGCCACTCGATTCCCCTCACGTTCCATGCGGTTGATGCGGCCGGCGCGAAGGGCCGATTCGATCATCTCTGGATGGTCAGCGTGTTGAATGATCCTGAGCGGTTCCCGCATCTGTCGCCTCTGTCTTATGGACGAGGCAATCCTCTCACACTCGACCCTCTGAAGTTTGATACAGAGCGCCGCATCGTGCGTGCGTTGGTTGCGCGTTGCATGGGAAAGCTCGCGAAGCCTGGCCTTGTCACGACCACCACAGAAGAAGTCGTATGGATTGCCGAGTGGTGCCACCGACATCGAGTGCCCTATCTGGTGGGGAAACGCTATTATCCGACGGCACTGGTAGGCGACCCGATCTGTTTTATTCAAATCGGCAAGGGAGGCTAGCAGGCTGCGGAAAAAGTCCGCTAGATTTGGAAGCCGGGTTTGGTTTTTGATGAGTTGTCTAAGTACTGGCCTGCGTACTTCACGTAGTTCTCCGCTGACTCCTTAATCCACACGAGTTCGGCTTCTGACACCGTGCGCCGAACACGGCCCGGCGATCCAAGGATCACGCTCTTCGGAGGCACAATCATGCCTTCCACCACCAGCGCACCGGCCCCCACCACCGAATTTTCTCCGATCACGGCTCCATCCATCACAATGGCTCCCATCCCGATCAGCACCCGATCCTTAATCGTGCAGCCGTGGAGTATCGCTCCGTGGCCAATGGTCACCTCGTTGCCAATGATAAGCGGATGGGTATCGTGAGTGACATGCAACATACAGAGGTCCTGCACATTGGTCCGGTCACCGATCCGGATATAGTGCACGTCCCCGCGAATGACGGCATGGAACCAAACGCTGCAGTACTCGCCGAGCACAACATCGCCGATGACGATGCCGGTCTCTTCGAGAAAACAGGACGTGGGAATGGTGGGTTTGATACCTTGAAATGTGCGGATCATGCGCCCACTGTAGGGGAATCGGCCAGCGACCTGCAAGAGGCTGTTGATTGACAGGCTTTTCAACCGTCCCGTAGACTGTTTTCTATGCCTTCACGATTGATCACCCCGTCTCGCCCAAGCAGCAAGAAAACCACCATCGGTTTCGTCAACCTGGGTTGTTCAAAAAACCAGGTCGATTCCGAAATCATGTTAGGCACGTTGGTGGCGGACGGGTTTGCCTTGACCAATGATCCAAAGAAGGCCGAAGTGGTTATCATCAATACCTGCGGTTTCATCGAAGAGGCCAAACAGGAGTCGATCGATACGATCATTGCGCACGGCAAATTAAAAGAAAGCGGGTCCTGTCGTGTGTTGATTGCCGCAGGCTGTCTGGCGCAACGGTATCAAGGAGATCTCCTCAAACAATTACCGGAGCTCGACGGCGTGGTGGGGACCGGTGAGTTCGGGAAAATCGCGGAGATTTGCCGGGATCTGCTGGCGCCGAAGAAACGGCAGCAACGGCTCTGGATCAGCGAGCCTCCGTATCTGTATGACGCAGACTCGCCACGTCTCCGTCTTGGGAAGGCCCATAGTGCCTACGTGAAAATCGCGCAGAAGGCACAATTCCGGTTACAGCCTTCGGCGATTTTCACGTAGGCACTATGGGCCTTCCCAAGACGGAGACGTGGCGAGTCTGCGTCATACAGATACGGAGGCTCG
>JANYBU010000031.1 GCA_025360665.1 Nitrospira sp. | reverse complement strand
GAGCGCCTCGTATCGTTGCTTCAAATCCGGATGCTCGTTGAGATAGCCCTTGACCGCCGCGTCATCGGCGAAGACCTCTGGGCTGCGCTTTCGATACTCCTCAAGCGTCAGGTCATACTTCGACAAAAGCTTGCCGAGTTTTGCGTGGATGTCCGTGCCCATTTCCTTCATCTGCTCAGGCGACGGCCGCTGTCCTTCCCCGTACTTCTCTCCACCCTGAAAGTAGTTCGTCATCATCTCGCCGATATCAACGCGGGCCTTCACAAACTTTTCCACCTCAGCCGGTTCTGCCGCAAGGCCGGCACCCGCGAACAGGACGATACCCAAAGAAATTCCGATGATGCTACGCGCCAGATTCATCGCCATGGTCCCCTCTCAAAAGTATGGATAAGACATTCGGTCTGCGGAACGGCATCAATCATATCATCCCGGCCAGACAAAAAAGGATGGGAAAGACTAACCCCACTGCGTGACTCTTGGCCACCCTGGAAAGATGAGGGTCCCACGCCGACGGCGTGAACCTCATTATTGATGCAAAACTGCGAGCAGCCATGCGGCGGTGCGGTGGACTGTATCGGGCTCGACGTCGATACGGAGCCGTTCGGGTTCCCCAGCCATCTGATACGCCGTTCTCGCCACGCGGAAGATCTGTTCGACTTGCACCCTAGAGGCTCGACGGTTGCAGCCGTCCACGAGCGCCTCCATCAGCAGCGGCCGCGGAGCCAGCGCCGCGACGAGATCGCACAGGTCCGCCACGGACAGCAATCCCGGGATGATTGAGTCGGCGGGCTGATAAAAGAATGGCTCGTCGAGCAAAGAAGCATAGCCTGTGAGGCCGCCATGAATATAGATGGCTCGAATATGTGGCTCGAACAGTCCGCCGAGCAGGACGGCGACCCCTCCGAGAGGCTCGCCGAGCTCGGGGGATGGGTCTGCATTAAACGGCACCACGAGCTGAATGCTCCCGGTGTTTGTCGCCGCCAACGAATCACCCCATAATATCATCCGCTCCTGGTCGACCTCCCCCCTTGTGGACAGGTAGGCGATGACCGACCTCAGATCGCGGACGCGGGAATTCACGAGACTCTCACCAAGCGCCAGGCTTGCGGAGGAGACCTCCGCGCTGGGACTGATTCTGCCTCGATACAGCTCTCCATGGCGTCCATCTCCCACCCCGCGAAGCTCCGCTACACACACTGCGGCCCCGCCTTGTCGCAGCCCAGTAATGAGTTCCCGACGACCTTGTTTGAGCCGACGATTGCCCTCCTGAGCAACCCCGATCACGACTGGCAGCTGAGTGGCACTCGATCCCGGTGGCCAAAGGATCTCCAGCTGCAAGAGGACCCCGTCCTCGACCTCGATGGAGATATGTTCCTGTTTCTCAAGAATGGCGGCGCGGGATCGAATCACGGGAGCCACAGGCGGAACCATCGACCCAAGAACACGCGCGAGGTCCCGTTGCAGTCGTACCACACGCCCACGCGGCTCATCTGTCTCGCGTTCGGCGCGAGCCGCAGTCATTCTCATTTCAGAGGCCTCACGAGCCAGTTCGTGGATCGGCCTGACCTCGTGCAATTCGCCCTTTGATGCCCTTAGGGACTCCAGTTCATGCCAAGCATATCGGGTGGCACATTCGGTGTCGGGGACCGGGATCCCGAACCATTCTTGCAGAATCGGATATAGCTGCCGGCGATGGAGGAATCCGATGTTGTTGCAGTGGGAATCTTCCGGTCCATGGCTGGTACCACGGCCGGTGCCGTGAACCGACCGCAGACAGTCACGTGCGCCGTACAGCTCGTAGACTTTCTCCAGACGCTGCCAGACGGGATCGTGCTGCGGCTCCCAGGCGAACTCGCGCCCATAGACCAGCTTTCGCGGTGCGATTGCAGCCAAAATCACCCAGGGCCAGAATCCGTCGTGTGAGGTGCCTGCCAAACACCTCGTTGAGTCCCAGTCGCCCCCTGGCCTTTCGCCGAAGTTGAAAGCGATGACTGCGGCGACGCGTCGATCAAGGGCACCGACCAGACCGGCTACGTCTCCCCCGCCTGCCACGGAGCCGATCAGCATAATCCGGTCACGATCCACACTGGGATCGGTCAATAACAGATCAATCCCTCGCGTCAGGTCCCACCTCATCCACCCCATCAAACTTGCTCCGATCAACTGCAATTGCGCTCCGAGCGTGTAACGGGAATAGTAGTCTTGACGGTCCACCTCGAACGAACCAGGGTAGTCTACGATAGAGGCGAAGGGGTGCTGCCGACGTTCGCCGTGACCGAGTAAGTCCATAATCAGCACCGAGCAGCCCAACTGCGCCCACGTCGTCCCCATGCATTGCAATTCCTCCTCAGCCTTCGGATCATGATGACTGTGACAGATGACCAACGCTGGCATCTTCTGGCCAGGCGTTGACGGCCGATACAGGTTGGCGGTCACGACCACACCAGGGCGGCTGGTGAACACCAGATTATCAATTCGGAATCGGTCCCCCTCCAGGGTTCGGGCGACATACGGTTTGAGGTCCTCTGCGGGCTGGGGGGAGACACCGAGAGAGTCACGCAGCGCCTCGATGCGTTCGTCTCGGAACTGTTCCCATTCCGATCGCGTCCCCAGCAGTTCCCAGGCCTCGTGGTCTCGCCGGTCCGCGGCATCAATCTGCGCAGCAATATGCCGGCCGAGTTCTCGAATTCGTCGATTGCCACGCGCAACCTTCTGTTTCCAGAGCCAGGCTCGAACGTGCGGAGGGAGCATCTCGCGAAACTGCTTATGGATCTGCCGATGATCAGCCAAAGTTAGAGCTCCGCTCGTCCGTTATGCAGCACGTTCATCGTGTCACCGCCGAGGACGGAAACGACGGGACCGGAAAGCCGAAACTGCTCTATCTCGTTTGTCTGGTCTATTCGGTCTGTCTTGTTGGCCGGACCGGCAAGCCAACCAAAAGAACCAAAGAAACCAGAGAGGCCAGAGAGACGAGCAAGGACCCGCAATGCGTCCGTTGCAAAGGGATTCGTTGCCGATTGATTGCTGAAGGGACTGCCGTAGGGGCTGAACGGATTCGTCACACTGTTTGCTGGCCCTTCGCCAACCGCTGCCCACACTCACTTCTGCTTCGCCACAATCTGATCGTTGATCTTGCGAACCTCTTTAACGATAGACAGGCCAAAGTGACTGCTATTGGCCCAATCCGGGGATGAGCTGTTGTAAGGATTCACCCTCTTTCTTGATGGCATCCCCACCCGCCGGTGACAGGGAGGACAACTGATCTTTGGCTTGTTTGATCGTGCCCATATTCTCTTGGAACGAGTCCACGTTCTTCTGCATCTCGACCAGGGCGCTCCCGATCTGGCTAATTGAGGTTTTTAACCCGAAGAGTCCTTGCGCTGAGGCGACATGCAACGAAAGCCCTCCCAAGCCAAATCTGAGCAGGAACGCGGCAATCGAGAATGTGACTCCGCTTACTTCTGCTTCGCCACAATCTTGTACTTGATCCCCTCGTACGTGGCGCGCGGAAGAATCTTCTTCTGCACCAGCTCATCCTTCCGCTGGTATGGGCGTCCCTTGATGATCGTTTCTGCGTAGGCCTCGCTAATACCAGGGAGCGTCTTGAGCTGCTCAGCCGTGGCGGTATTGATGTCGAGGAGGTCAGCCTGGTCGGCAGCTTGGGCCAGCGAGGAATCGGTCACGGCATAAGGAAACAACGAGAACGCAAGCAGGAGCAGGCTTCCCAGTCCTACACGAAGTGTCCACTCCACGAGCCTGGATTGCATGACAATCTCCTTCATGAGAGGGTTGTTTTTCACACCAACCTCGATCAACACGCCACGTATTTTCCCTTCGGCTTCCACTTCCGCGCCAGCCTCTGCGTTTCGCCGATCTAGGAGCCTATCCGACATTGACCTTTCTATTGCAAGGGATCATGGACCGTTCCCCTCTCGGTGACTGCAGCCACCACGCTGCAACGGGGTTGATTGCGCGGTGGCCAGACGCTGCGCCGCCAGGCTAGGCCGTCCGGGGAGGGCTGTCAAGCGGGACAATTATCTGTCCAAACTTTCTGTGGGGCAGTACAATTGGAGCAGTCAAGAGGCCGCAACGCATAGGACCGCCCGGTGCACGCGCCGCGACAACTGAGCGGGCGATTCAACAGAGGGAACCAGCGTGGAGGCAAGGATTCTCGTCGTCGATGATGCGCTCGATAGCTGGCATTTACTCAGCTCGATTTTACGCACCAATCACTATCAACCCATCTGGGCGGCTGACGGCATCCAGGCCCTGAGCGAGGCCCGAAAGCACCAGCCTCACGTCATTCTGTTGGATCTTGGTCTGCCGGGGGGAGACGGCTTTGTCGTACTCGAACGACTGAAGGGTAACCGGCTGCTGTCGGCCATTCCGGTGATTGTGGTGACGGCGCAAGACCCTGGGGTAGCGGAGCAAAAGGCCCGGGAGTATGGCGCGATCGCATTCCTCAGGAAGCCTGTGAAGGCGGACGAATTGATCGCAACCATCCAAGGAGTTCTGGGTACGCAAGAGTGATCGATAGAGAAAGGAGACAGAATGGCCGGGTTTGTCATGCGGAAGGATCAACGTCTCAAGAAATTGGTGCCGGTGCGGTACCTTGGGGACGGGATTGCCGGTGAAGGAATCATCAAAGATCTTTCGCTGAGCGGGAGCTACATTACCGGGAATGCACCGGTCTTCGTCGGGATGGCGCTCGCACTGCAAATTTTTGTGCCGGGAGACCCGGAGCCGTTGCTGATCGATCGCGCCACCGTGAAATGGGTCAAGGGGTCTGAGTTCGGGGTGGACTTTGACATTCCTCAGCCGAAGGTGGCCGAGCGAATCACAAAAGTCATCTCCACGCTGGTCAAGACACAACATGGCTCATCCCGCAGATAAGAGAAGCGGGCATGGATCCTGTTGATCTCCTGTGCTCGCGCAACCCGCAGCCTTACCTACAAGAAGGTTTAGGTTGAGGTTCAGGTTGAGCAACGATCAATCCGACTCGACGTCTTCTCGACCCTCAACCTCGACCTGAGCCTTGACCTTCCGATGGGACGCGCGCAGTCTGGAATCCACCAGGCCCGCCTCGCTCGTCCCGCATGTCTCGTACGTTGGGCATGCAGTCGCCAGTCGAGTGCTCTGCGGCGTGGTTAGTCAAAAACAAGACACGACCTGTCCACAATTAAGCGGGGCAGTACAAGAAACCAGCTATCTGGGATAGTGGGTGGAAATTACACACACTGCCGAAGGCCTAGCTGTCTTCTTCGGTGGCGAGATGTTGATGGCTTTCTCGATGAGGGCTGTTCTCTTTACCGGGGAACAGTGGGATCGCGGAGGTAGTGTGCGGGCTCCTGGCTCTCTGAGTGATGACTTTCCTGGCAGCATGCTGAAAAATTCTGCCAGCAGCCATGGACCCTGACGCGTAACATGAGACTAAGTACTGATGGCTGATAGCCTATGCCAATCGAGGATGCCTAGCGGCACGGGACGATGGGCGAACAGTTAGGGGTGAGGGGCAGACGGTTTGGTTGGTTGGTCTGGTCTATCAGGTTTGACTCGTTGCTTGAACCAGAGATTCCACACTAACCACAACACCAGAGAGATCAAAGAGATCAGACACACAAGAGAAACCAAATACACCAGATGAACCAGCTGATCGCTGCTAGTGGAATTTTCCATCGTCCTGCTAGGAAAAGATCGATCGCCAGAGGGAGATGACCCATCTCTTGAGCATAGACAGCCAGTCATCTTCGACTGGTTCGGAGGTCTGCTTGTTCGCCGATTGCGGCTTCGGGTTTGCAGCGGTCGGATCTGCGGGTGCTGCCGGTGTCATTACTGTCGGCTTGGGAGCGGGATCTGTTTGAGCGGCAACTTGTGCTGGTGTGACAAGGGCTGTCTCCGCCTGTTCGCCGGTCGGTGCGATCGGCGGAGGGGATAGTGGCGCTCTGGGTCCGTCTGCCTCACCCTGTTCGGATTTATACCTCTCAACGATTGATTGCAGCGCGGGCCGTTCTTCGTTCGCACGTTGGAGGGCGTACCGTAGGCTGTGCTGTTGGGCGGTCAGCTGACTGATCGTACGGGCGAGTTTGCTCAGCCATTCTTGCGAGGCGGTGTGCTCGGCTTCCATCTTCTGCTTGGCCTGCATGAGTGCCGACCAGGCGGACTCCATTTGTCGAGCGAGGTCGAGCTTGAGTTGTTGGAGTTCACTGACTTGTTCGATGAGTACCTGCGATTGGGTTCTGGTGCTGCCAAGTTCGGCTCTCGTCGCTTCGAGATTGGCAATGGCGGCGTCGTAGGTGCTCCGCGTGACACAGGCGCCGGTGGTGAGGATAGCGAGACACAGCATCCCGGCCGTTGCGGTGTGGGTCTTCATGCCTCGCCTCATTGTGTTGTTTCCCACGCGATCGCTCAAAGGGCTGTGTCCTCTGTGACTCCGACGTCTCGTTCCCGCCCAGGATACCCTTTTCTTCAGCAGAAATCACTCCGCATTATCAGGGGACGTGAGGCGTTAGACGTGAACGGTAAAACCGGAGGCGTAAGGACGCAGACGGTTGGTCTGGTCTATCTGGTTAGTCTCGTCTATCTGGTTTATTTTGTTCGTCTGGTTTGTCTGGTTTATCGCACAAGGGAACCAGATAGACCAAAGAAACCAAATGAACCAAATGAACAAGAGAGACAAGCACCGGCTCGTCCGGAGTAGAATCGTGGCTCGGCAGCACTTTCACACTGGATACCACGAGGATGATCGTGACGGCGGAGGCTAATCGTAGAAACCAGCGGCAGGCCCTTGTTGCTACTGCCTTGGTGGCCTGGGCGGCGGGATTGTTGACCTGGCTCTCCCCTGCACTGTGGATCCTGCTGGGACTGATTCCCTTCACGTACTGGTGGGTGCGGCGACGGTGTCTCCAGCGGGTGGCGGTGATGCAGCAGCCGTTTCCTGACCACTGGGAACAGATTCTTCGCGAACACGTCGCGTTCTTCGAGGCACTTGACGAGGTGGGAAAGGGGCGGTTCCGGCAGCTGGTGCAGATCTTTCTGAACGAGGTCCGAATCACGGGGATTCGCACGGAGGTGGACGACACGATTCGGGTGCTGGTCGCGGCGAGTGCGGCGATCCCGATCTTCGGCTTCCACGACTGGGAATACCATCGGTTGCGTGAGGTGCTGATCTATCCGGATGCGTTCGACGACGCCTATCAGAGCCGTGGAGGGTCCGACGAAACTATCCTTGGGATGGTCGGCCTGCATCATTTGAGCGGGGTGATGATTCTCTCCAAGCCGGCTCTCCTGGCGGGATTCAATCATCAATCAGGCAAGCAGAATGTGGGGGTGCATGAGTTTGCGCACCTGGTCGAGAAGGAAGCGAGCGAGTATGGGCTGCCGCCCGAGGTGCCCTGGATGGTGGTCCGGCAGTGGGTGCGGTACGTGGCCCGGGAACTGGCTCGGCCGTCAAAACATCGCGCTCACTTCAGCGCCTATGCCTATACAAACGAACACGAATTCTTCGCGGTGTTGGCCGAGTATTTCTTCACGTCGCCCGAGCTGTTGAAATGTCGCAATCCCGCCTTGTACGCGATGCTCCGGGACATGTTTCACCAAGACACGGAGTCGCTACTTCCGTTGGTGCCCCGGCGCCGCCAGGGTGTCGGCCGCAACGCGCCCTGTCCCTGCGGCAGCGGCAAGAAATACAAGCTCTGTTGTCTCGTGAAGGCCGGAGCCACGGAGCCCAGGCCCGCAGCCTAGGGCGAGGGAGGACCGGGCGGCGGAGCCTGTTTGTTTGGTTTATCTGGTCTGTCTGGTTTTCCTGGTTTGTTTCGTTCAGCGAACAAAATGAACCAAAAACCTAGAGAAACCAAACGCCGACGGGCACGGACCTGACTGACCGGCGCATTCACCGCGCTGTTCGCTATAGTGGACGTGTGTGTGGTACAGTATAAGTTCGATGCTGAACCATGGGTACTATCCTATCCCTCGCGTCTCCTTCCGTGCTGGCGACGCCCCACGGGATCGTTCCTGCAGCCTTCGCTGTTCCTCCGTCAACGACGTGCTGAATCATTTCGTTCTCGATTCGAGGCCCCTCGCAGGGGAAAGGCGCTTCGACATCTCCGCAACGGGATGGTGGGCAATGGAAAACAGGCAGTTATTCTTCACTCCATAACGGATTACAGGGAGAGACCATAACCATGAATACCGCGAAGCCCGTGAAGCCCGTGCAGCCCGTGCAGCCACGAACAGCCAAGGCCTGGGTCCGCATTCCTGATGGCACGAAGGTTAAGCACCGGCATGAAGGACATGTCGGATTCATCGATGGGCTCACCGAGATCGTCAGCGGACCCAACCGGAATCCGGACGGGAAGACGCAATATCGCATGAATATCGGGGCGCCGGATCGGCAGCTCGTGACCGAGGGTGACCTGTCTATTCTGATCGACGATGAAGAGCTCGTTATCATGCTGCGACAGAAGGCACCCTATCGCCGCGCGGTGACACAATCGCTGCACAGCGTGTTGTCA
>JANYBU010000028.1 GCA_025360665.1 Nitrospira sp. | reverse complement strand
GACCGAGAGGGTTAAATGTTCCGGGGCAATCTCGTTGGCCACATCGATGGCTTCGTCCATTGTGGTGACCACGAAGGCGACCGAATGGCGCGCGATGGACTTGGCCGCAATCTTTTCTCGTTGCAGCCCCTTCAGCTGGCTGCCGATGAGTCGCACCACGTCCTTTGCCAACTGAGCCGATGTAGTGACGAGATAGACCTGCGCATCTTCGTCATGCTCCGCTTCGCAGAGGAGATCGGCCGCGACATGAGCCGCCTTGGCCTCGCCATCTGCGACGACGAGCAGTTCGCTCGGGCCTGCCACCATATCGATCCCGACCGTGCCAAAGAGGAGCCGCTTGGCCGTCGCCACATAAATATTCCCGGGCCCCACGATTTTGTCGACGCGTTGGATCGTCTTGGTCCCATAGGCCATCGCACCGACGGCTTGCACGCCTCCAACGCGATAGATCTCCGTGACACCGGCAATATCGGCTGCGACCAGCAAGTAGGGATTGATCGGGCCTTTTTGCGGCGGCGTGCACATCACCACACGGGAGACGCCCGCCACCTTGGCCGGAATCGCGCACATCAAGACCGACGAGGGATAGACGGCCTTGCCGCCCGGCACATAGACCCCGACCGCATCGACCGGCGTGACCACCTGCCCCAGGGTCGCCTCGTTGTCCTGATACATCCAGGTCTTGATGCGCTGGCGTTCATGGAACGACATGATCCGCTGGGCCGCAAACCGGAGTGCGTCGCCCTCATCTTTCCGGATGTGGAAGTAGGCCTCTTTGATTTCTTCTGGGGTGACGCGCAGCTCCGTGGCTTTCATGGAGACGCGGTCGAACTGTTTCGTATAGCGGAGGACGGCCTTATCGCCGCCCCGTTCCACGGCTTGCAAAATCGACTTGACCGTCTTCTCGACGGCAGCCCCTTGCACACGGGCACGCGACGCCACTTTCTTGAGTGCGGGGAGAAAGGCTCGCTCGGTGGAGGCCACAATCTTCATGTGCGCGTCCGCTTGACTGTTCGACGTGCCCCGCGCGAGGACTTGCGCGGAGCGGCTGTTCGAGACCCGGTTGATGTGCCGCTGACGGCCCGGAGCTTTTTGATCAACTCTGTAACCACCGCATGCTTCAGCTTCAGACTCGCTCGATTGACAACCAACCGGGCCGTGGACTGCGCGATGCACTCCACTTCGACAAGGTGATGCGCTTTCAACGTGTTACCGGTCTCAACCAGATCGACGATCCGATCAGCCAGACCGACCAAAGGCGCCAGTTCAATCGAGCCGTACAACTTGATGATTTCGACCGGCACGCCGCGCTGATTGAAATACCGCTCGGTGATCTTCGGGTACTTGGTCGCTACACGAATTTTCGAGGACAGTCGGTCGCGTGAGGCCTGCCCCTTGAGCGCAGCGACGGCAATTCTACACGCTCCGAACTGTAAATCCAATGGCTCATATACGTCGCTGTCCTGCTCCATTAATACGTCTTTCCCGACAATCCCGACATCCGCTGCGCCATATTCAACGTAGGTCGGCACATCGGTCGGCCGCACGATTAGGAAGGTCATGCCGATCTCCGGACAGGGGAACACCAGCCGGCGACTCTCGGTCGAGAGGCTGCCCATGGCATATCCCGCTCGGCGAAAGACGTCCAGCGTGAGATCCAACATTTTCCCCTTCGACAAGGCAATCGTCAGCATGATGTCAGCGAGTCTCGGCCGGAGCCGCTCCCTCCTTGTGACGGGTGATCGTCGCACCCAACTCACGCAGCTTCTCCTCCATCCGCTCATAGCCACGATCCAGATGGTAGACCCGGAGAATCTCCGTCGTGCCTTCCGCCGCAAGACCAGCCAAGACCAAGCCTGCGCTGGCACGAAGGTCAGAGGCCATCACCGGAGCCCCGGTCAATTTGGTCGGTCCGGTCACCACCGCCCGATTGCCCTCGACCTTAATCTCAGCCCCCATCCGTCGCAACTCCTCGACATGCATGAAGCGGCTTTCGAACACCGTCTCCGTAATCACGCTCGTGCCCTCGGCCGCCGTCATCAAGGCCACCATCTGCGCCTGCATGTCGGTGGGGAACCCGGGATACGGCAACGTCCGAATGTCGATCCCTTTGAGCCGCGATGCCGCATTGAGGTGAATCCGTTCCTTCTCCACCTGCATCTCGACGCCGGCTTCCCGCAGCTTCATCAGCAACGCATCCAAGTGATTCGGACGGCATCGATTGAGCGTCACCGCACCCCGCGTAATGGCCCCGGCCACCAGATACGTTCCTGTTTCGATGCGATCTGGAATGACGTCGTGATCGCTCCCGTGCAACTCACGAACACCTTCGATCGTGATGACATCCGACCCAGCACCGACGATGCGAGCCCCTCGCTTCACGAGAAAATTCGCGAGGTCTACAATCTCCGGTTCCTTCGCGGCGTTTTCAATGACCGTAGTCCCCTGGGCGAGCGACGCGGCCATCATCAGATTTTCCGTTCCGGTGACCGTCGGCGTGT
>JANYBU010000342.1 GCA_025360665.1 Nitrospira sp. | reverse complement strand
CGCAATCGTCTGCAGCCGTGCTTCTTCCATGTCGATCACCATGCCTGGCATCATGACCGATTCAGCACAGCCGCCGCTCAGACTCATTTCTCGTTGGAAATACGACCCGGCTTCAGACTCATTTCATATTGGCAGAGGCTGGGTGACCCACCCCCTCTTTCTATTTGGCCGTTTGCATTAAGGGCATGATGCAAATCGATGTGACCGGCGTCCTCCTCGCCGGGGGCAACAGTCGGAGAATGGGCGAAGACAAACGGTATCTCGTCGTGGGGGAACAAACCCTCCTTGAACGAGGGTTGGCAGTGCTTCGCTCAATCTTTCAAGAGGTCCTGGTTGTCATTGCGCAGGACAGCCTTCCGCTCAAGGTCGTAGCCAGAGTTGTGCGAGACCTGGTGCCTGATTGCGGCAGTCTCGGAGGGTTGTACACCGGGCTTACGCAGGCAACAACGCCCTACATATTCGTGGTTGCATGCGACATGCCGTTTCTCGATCCGGCGGTCATTACCCAATTCACGAGTCGAAGAGCCAGTGCGGATATTGTAATGGCGAAACTCGCGGCCCGCTTACATCCGATGCATGCGTTGTATAGCAAAGGATGCCTGCCTGTTCTTGAACAGATGATCCGGGCACGACAGCTCAAGATTCAAGAGATGGTATCGCACGCTTCCCTCCATGTACGCTACGTCACCAACGCGGATCTGCTCACCATCGATCCCTCCGGGCGTTCCTTCCAAAACGTGAACACACCGGCGGATCTTGAGGTGGCGCGGTCCCTGCTCTCTCAGTTACCTCCCGCAGGACAATTATAGGGCCCACTGTGACAAGGACGATCGTGATGATCCATCCCGGCGGCCTTGGCGATGTGCTCTTGGCTGTTCCGGCCATGGCTCGGTTGCGTACCCGCTTCCCCAAGCATCGGCTTATGCTGTGTGCAGAGGACCAGGGCGCAAGGCTGCTTCTCGCATGCCGCATCATTGATGCGTGGACCTCTGTGCAGGGGCGCGTCTGCGCGGACTTGTTCGCTGGCGTGGACTCAGCCACAGGTCAGGTACAGGCATGGTTGCAGGATTGTGATTTTGCCATTGGCTGGATGGGGGATCTCGATGGCAAGGTGAGCGAGATCCTCAAGGCAGTCGGTGTCCGAGAGGTTATCGTGAGGTCTCCATTCTCGGCTACGATTCTGGCGACACATCAACGTGACCGATTTCTTGAAGCAATCAATGAGGCACCATCCGATGATGAAGAAGATGTCCTGTTGACGATGACAGAATCGCTCCTCCATCTCGGACGAGCCTGTCTTGAAGCGGCAAGCCCGTCAATCGGAGAGTCTCTTGTCGTCATCCATCCGGGGAGTGGGAGTGCCCATAAGTGTGTGGCACCGGAGCTACTCGCGAGTGTAGTTGTCGCGCTTCAGATTTCCGGGGCGACTCCGGTGATTCTAGAAGGGCCGGCAGACCGGGACCCGGTCGAGCGTCTTCTCAGGTCATGCGTGAACCCACCGATTGTCCTGAAGGAACTCGATCTTCTCAACCTCGCCGGAGTGCTCGCACAGGCACGACTCTTTGTCGGGCAGGACTCGGGAGTCACGCATATGGCTGGGCTGATGGGGGTGCGTACGGTCGTTCTGTTTGGGCCGACTGATCCAGCTCGCTGGGCTCCTCGTGGCGCCCATGTTACTGTGGTGCAGGGCACACCCTGCCCCTGCCAATCATGGGGCGATGTCAGCCGGTGCGAGAAAAAACCTTGTCTCGCGATGCCACAGGACCATCTCGTGGCACTCTGTCTTACACACCTCAAGGATACAGCGATCCGACAGCGAATTCCATCCGACTGCCTTGTCACTGACTATCCCGTATGCTAGAGTAGCAAGTTCTTTTTCCCTTTCATTGCTAAGGACTTAGGAGCTATTTTCTTGTCCAGTGGGGTCGTCCAGGAAAAGGTCACCAGCGCGCTCCTTGGAGCGCTCAATGGGGCCAAAAAAAAAGGCCAACTGAAGACGGAATTCTGGCCTCAGCTGAGTCTGGATGCTCCCAAACGGCCTGAATGGGGAGACTTAGCTTCGACGGTCGCCATGTCTCTTGCGGTATCCGAGCAACGAGCACCCCACGACATTGCCCAAATTATCATCGACAATCTTGCTCAGTGCGAGCAGCTCTTCGACCGAGTCGAGATCGTTAGGCCGGGGTTCCTCAACCTCACGGTCAAGCCCGCCATCTGGCAGGAAGTGCTTAGAGAAATCGAGATGCAAGGATCAGCCTACGGGCGAGCCGAGATGGGGGAGCACCGCCGCGTTCTGGTGGAATATGTGAGTGCGAATCCTACCGGCCCGTTGCATGTGGGACATGGGCGTGGCGCGGCGGTCGGGCAGGCTGTCGCGAATATGCTCAAGGCTGTCGGGTATGACGTCGTGAGTGAGTACTATATCAATGACGCCGGCCGGCAGATGAAACTGTTGGGGACTTCCGTCTACGCGCGGTATGAGGAGTTGTCGAACCGGCCGGTAGAATTTCCGGCAGAGGGGTATCACGGGGCCTATATCACTGCTGTGGCCGAGCGAGTGAAGCAACAGCTCGGGCCCGAGCTAACCGGACGTGCGGCCACAGAGGTTGAGGAGCGCTGTCGAACGTTTGCTTATCAGGAGCTGCTGAGTCTGATTCGCGAGGATCTGAAATCCTTTGGGATCGAGTTCGAGTCGTGGTTCAGCGAGACCTCTCTCGTGAACTCAGGGGCTGTCCAACGGGTCTTGGATGAATTGAAATCGCAACAGTTCCTGTTTGAACAGGAAGGTGCCTGGTGGTTCCGATCCTCGGCGTTCGGTGACGAGAAGGATCGTGTCGTCCGGAAACAGGACGGTGAATACACCTACCTGGCTTCCGATATCGCCTACCACCAGGATAAGCTGCGGCGCGGATATGATCTGCTCATCGATGTCTGGGGCGCGGATCACCATGGCTACATTCCTCGCATGCAAGCGGTCGTGCAGGCCTATGGGTATCCGAAAGATCGCCTCCAGGTCGTGCTGGTCCAGATGGTGAATTTGTTGCGCGGCGGGAAAAAAGTGGAAATGTCGAAGCGGGCCGGCGAGTTCATCACGATGCGGGAAGTCATCGATGAAGTCGGAGCCGATGCGGCCAAGTTCTTTTTTTTGATGCGCGATTCCGACTCGCATCTCGACTTTGATTTGGAACTGGCCAAGCAGCGGTCATCCGATAATCCCGTGTACTATGTGCAGTACGCCCATGCCAGGATCGCCAGCCTCTGGCGCGTCGCGGCTGCGCGAGGCATCGCCTGTCCTCTGCCGAGCGAGACGGATTTAACGGTGTTGACGGACCCGGATGAGTTGGGGCTGATACGCAAGCTCTCTGCCTATCCTTCGGTCCTGCAGGACAGTGCGATGGCCTACGAGCCTCACCGGATGACCTATTATCTCCAGCAATTGGCCGGGCTGCTGCATACGTTTTATAACAAGCACCGGATTCTGCCTCCCGCTGCGGATCGAGATCTATTGGCGGTCACGACGGAGGGATTAGCCCCAGGCGAGGGGCTGCAGAAAGAGGTGTTGGCCCCTGAACGGACTGCGGCAAGATTGGCGCTGATGCGGGGAATTCAGCAAGTCTTGAAGAATGGGCTCGGCGTACTCGGGATTTCTGCACCGGATCAGATGTAGTCAGCGAGAGGGACTGTGAACTTTTCAGTGCAGCAGGCGGATCGTGAGACGAGTGCCCGGTTGGGGAGACTCAGCACCGCCCATGGTGCGATCGACACGCCGGCTTTCATGCCGGTTGGCACGTTAGGGCCGGTGAAGGGGATTGACCCAGCCGACATAGAGCTGCTCGGCTTTCGTCTCATGCTGAACAACGCCTACCACCTCTATCTGCGGCCTGGGCATAAGATCGTGGCTGAGATGGGTGGATTGCATCGGTTCACCGGGTGGCCCGGAGCCATCTTGACGGACAGCGGCGGGTTTCAGATTTTCAGTCTTGCCAAATTGTGCAAGGTGACGGACGCTGGCGTGAGTTTTCAGTCGCATCTCGATGGGTCTACGCATTTCATCACGCCGGAGACCGCCATCGAGATCCAAGAAGCGTTGGGGGCCGATATCATGATGGCGTTCGATCATTGTGTGGCCTTGCCGGCTGAGAGAGAGGTTGTGCGCGATGCGGTGCGCCGGACCACTCTCTGGGCACAACGCTGTCAGGCCAGCCGGCGTCGCACGGATCAAGCCCTCTTTGGGATCGTGCAAGGCGGCTTGGATGTAGATCTCCGCATGACCTCGGCGCGTGACCTGGTCGGGCTTGGCTTCGAGGGCTACGCGGTCGGTGGGCTCTCGGTGGGAGAATCGAAGGCAGAGATGTATGCCATGTTGGATGTGACCGTGCCGGAGCTGCCGGCTTCGAAGCCGCGGTATTTGATGGGTGTGGGGATGCCGGAGGATTTGATCGAAGGTGCGGCGCGCGGGATCGACCTGTTCGATTGCGTGGTGCCCTCGCGCCATGGGCGGACCGGCTCGCTCTTTACGAGTTTCGGGCGAGTGGTGATTAAACAGGCACGGTATCTTCGCGATGAACAGCCGATCGATCCGGCCTGCGGCTGTCCGGTCTGTGCGCGCTATTCTCGTGCTTACCTGCATCACCTCTTTCAGGTGAAAGAGATGCTGTCGTCGAGACTGAATACGATCCACAATCTCTGGTATTTCGCCGATCTGATGGGCCAGGTGCGGTCAGCGATCGCACAGGGGACGTTACGGTCGTTCCGGGACGAGTTTTACCGATCCCGCGACCGGGCTGTGATGGATGATTCGTCGGTAGGCGTGGCTGATGCCGATGTCCATCGGCATGCTGGAGGGGATTGACAGGATGCTGAAAAAGTCCTCCAGCTTTGTTCTCGCATCGCTCAGAAGCTCAACGTACCGAAGCGTACGCCTCGCTTCTTCGCTCGCTGCGGCCTCGCTGGACGGCCATTTTGAGCATCCTGTGAATAGCAGCACTATTTGAAAAATCGTAGTGGATTTTTTGCATAAACTGAATTTTTAGTTTGCTAATGCTGTCGAAGAGGAG
>JANYBU010000014.1 GCA_025360665.1 Nitrospira sp. | reverse complement strand
GATGATCGACGACAAAGTGGCCAAGGCGCTCGATCATCCCGAGATGCTGCGAGTGATTCATCAGATCGTGGGGGAAGTCGTGGCGGTGGCGGCCACCGTGAAGGTGCCGTTAGCCGCCGACATGGCGGACAAGGTGGTTCGTTGGACGAGCGAGATACGCGATATCCATACCTCGATGTATGACGATTGGAAGGCCGGTCGGCCGACCGAGATCGACTTTCTGAATGGGTATGTTGCGAAGGTCGGGCGGGAATTCGGCATTCCGACGCCGCTGAACGACCTGCTGACGGCGGTGATCAAGACCATCACCGAGCGGGATCGAACCGGTCCCGGTGTCGTGCGGATCGACGGGGCGGTGGTTCGGCCTGTCTCGTTTGATCGTGCTGCGATCGCATCGTTGCCGGCAGAACATCAGCTCGATATTTCGACGGTGATGCCCGGTATGAAGGGTAAAGGGATTCGCGTGAAGGGTCTGCTCGATATTCCGGCGCTGGCCATCGGAGCGGATCATGTGACGGTGCATTCGGGAGACGGAAAGTATTCAGCCTGTCTCACGCTGGAGCAAGCCAAGGCATTCGGAGTGTTGGTGTACGAGCTTGATGGAGAGCCGTTGCCGGAGTCAAAAGGCGGGCCGTTTCGATTAGTCACTCCCGGACTGGGAGATTTGTGCGCGAATGTGAAGGGGGTCGCGAGGATCGAGGTGACCATCGGAACCGGAATAGACACGCGACCATCGAATTGTTAGCCTCGCGAGACAGGCGGGACGAGCGAGAAAGGCGAGACACTCGGAATCAGGGCTTGCGAGTCGCGCATTCCGTGCTATGGAGGGCGTTGACAAGTAATTGAACACGCGCAAGAATCACCCCCAGTATACTCAATAGTTAGGCGATGGAACCGCAAAAGGGTGACGTAGTGCCGCCAAAAATAAGAGAGCTTGTTGACGACCTTGTGTGAGCGGGCTTCGTCGACCGAAGCGGCAAAGGTAGCCACAGAAACTTTGTCCACCCGAAGGTTGTCAAACCCATCACAATATCCGGTGCGCTTGGCGATGACGCGAAGCATTATCAGGTCCGCGCCGTGAAGCGTGCCGTTGAGGAGTCACAGTCATGAAAGATACTGCACAATACGCAAAGATTGTTGAGTGGTCAGAGGAAGACCAGTGCTTTGTCGGCAGTTGTCCGGGTCTGATTTACGGCGGGTGCCACGGCGCTGACGAAAAGGCTGTTTTTGAGCAGCTTTGCCAAGCCGTAGAGGAAGCCATTGCGCTCTACCGCCAGGATGGAAAGGCTCTTCCCCCGCCAACGTCGGGCCGCGACTTCGCGAACAAGATGCAGAACGTCGCATAGCTGCGCGAGACAGGAGGGACGAGCGCGATAGGCGCGACACGAAGTTCGACGTTCGGGGTTCGAAGTTCCGAACACTTCCGCCTTCAGTCTTCAGACCGCCTCACCCGTCCCGCTTGAGTCAGGGATCGGCGATTGCAGCAGATGTGTTCATGAATAACGCGGATTAGAACCGACACGACAATCACAGAGGAAATTGCGGGCCGGTTTCGCGTAATATGCCGGTCTGTATGCTTAATAGTTAGACGACTCAGGGAAGGAAAGACCGATGGCAGATATGCTTGGCTTTGCCGAGATTGCGAAGCGACTAAACCTTTAAGTCACCGCGGTTCGCAGACTCATTGCGCGCGAGGGAGACGCGCTGGGGATCAAGATACATCGCGGCAAGGGGGTTAACATTTCCTTACAAAAGACGATGCCGAGCGGCTTATCGCAAGCTATGAAGCAAGGCGCGGGCCAATTCAGGACTCCGCTGAGGAGACCTCAACATTTGATAGGTATGGATTTTTCTACATCATCCAGTTAGTACCCGAAGCTCTTCCCAATCGCGTAAAGATCGGTTTCGCTGATAACGTGGAACGAAGACTTACTGAACATCACACAGCAGCGCCAACGGCACGAGTGGTAAAGGCGTGGCCTTGTAAGCGCTCGTGGGATTATGCGGCTATGGACAGCATAGCGAAAGAGGGATGTAAACTAGTTCTCAATGAGGTTTTCGAAGGCGATATTAATGG
Organism: Nitrospira sp.; assembly: GCA_025360665.1. GTDB lineage: Bacteria > Nitrospirota > Nitrospiria > Nitrospirales > Nitrospiraceae > Palsa-1315. The sequence continues at coordinate 661 of JANYBU010000014.1, read as the reverse complement.
CTTCATTGAGCGAGGGGAGAAATTCTTCGCAGTGATGCCCAACCCAGATAGCGAGAGAGAGTTGTCCGAACACTCACCGCTTTTTGGGTCGGACGATGATCCCGCCACTACATGAGTCGTCTAACCGGTCGTTTGAACGGACCGTGGATAAGCAATTTTGGTGTTTTCCAACCGACTGTAGCCACGGCGATTCAACTCTATCGTTGTGCGACAAAAAAACGGGGGCGTGCCGTTAGGCACGCCCCCCTGAGCTAGGTGCAGTAAGAAGAATGAAGCGGTTATTTCTTCAATGCATCAATGCCGGCGACAAAGTTAATGTGAAACGCTGTCCCATTCATCACCAGAGCCGGAACCGACTTGACACCGGCAGCTTCCGCTTCTTTCACACGCGATTTATCCGTGCCGAGATGGACGCTTTCCACGGTATATTTCGACGGATCAAGTGCGTTGGCGACGCTGTGCTCGGCCGCGACGCACACCGGGCATCCCGCATGGTAGAAAATCGCTTTGGTCTTCTAACTGGATCTCCGCGGGTCACAGTGGGTCTTTTTCTGCACTCCGCGTTAACGGAGGCAGGAACGCCGCGGCGATTTTAAGTTTCAGGTAGTCCTCATCACGGTAGCCGTAGGCCCGCCGCTGGAGGACGCGGATCTTGTTGTTG
>JANYBU010000450.1 GCA_025360665.1 Nitrospira sp. | reverse complement strand
ATCTTCCTTCGCTACCGCGAAGTGCGGACTCGACACCGGGAGGAAGAAGCCCTGCATGAACTCATGCTGGTCGCACTGCAAGCGATAAAAACCATCCTTCTCTGCACCGCCACGGAACATCACCTGCTTATCGAGCTTGTCACCCTTCTTCGCCAAACCGATGTTGAAACCGGTGGCCGAGCTGGTGCCCTTCACAGTGAAGCTGTGGGGGTTGTGCAACACGCCTAGCACCGACTTTGGGTCATCGGCATCGGCATCATGATTTTCGACGTGGAAGTTCTTGGTGTTGACCACGATACCGCTGAAGGGGAGGAACTCGCAGAACTCTGCAACCACCTCAGTGCCCTGATACCCATCGACGAACGCCTTATCTTCGACATCGATCACCGCGACCACCGCGTTCTTGAGGCCGCCATCCTTGCCGACTTCAATCTGCTTCAGGAATCGCTTATCCCCATCCATCAATTCCTTGTGTGGGTTCTTGGGGCAGAACTTGGGATTAGGGAACTTCGAGAATAAAAATTCCTTCTGCTCGGCCTTGCCCGCATAGGTCACCTTGCCGGCAATCGTTCCGCCTGCAAACGAGGTGAAAGGCGCCGCGACAAACGCGACGGCTGCCACGCCCAATACCGCTGATAACACACCCTGCCTCATGTGACTACCTCCTTATGACTCCTTGTGGTGAACAAATAACTAACCGCGCAGTTTATTGTATGCTCTCGTTCCCTTATCTCCTACCACCAGCCATGAGGGGAAACGGGAACGTATTCCGCCCTGGTGACTCGATCGCAATTGAGATTCGCGTTGGCGAGGCTCGTCTCAGAACGAGTCTATATACAAAAGTCTACCCTACCCTGTCAATCTGAAACAAGGGGGTATCAATGCAGAGCTAATCGGCTGCGGGAAAACCATGTGAGAATGCCAACGCTTCTTTAGTCTACATGTCTAGGACAACAGGAGAACACCGCGCAGGATGCTCAAAAAGACCATCCAGCGATCCGTGAATCGTTAAACGTGAAAGGTTTCGGAGGAAGAGCGGTCGGCAGTCCTACGTTTCACGTTTCACCTTTCACATCTTACCTTTCACGGTTTTTGAGAGCGAAGCGAGAACGAAGCTGGCGGACTTTTTCAGCATCCTGCAGAGGCCTATCTCTTCTGTTGAAGAAGGTGCAACAGCGCTCCTGCCGCGGTGGCCCTCACAGCATCATTCGTGTCGTGAAGGGCTTCCTTCATGAGGGGAACAAGTTCACGATCCCCCACATGCCCGAGGGATCGAAGCGCCACAATCTTCGGACCTGGAAGCGGGTCAGCCGTCAGGCTGGTTAACAGGGAGATGGCACCGGTTGAATTGGCCTTGGTCGCCTTCCCAAGGGCATAGGCCGCAGAAGCACGTATAGCCGTATCGTTCTGTTGGGCCAGCGATTGCGCGGTGGCGGCCACCGTCGAGTAGGGCCGGCCAAGCTGGAGTAACGCGGCAATCGCTGAGGCACGAACGGTAAAGTTGCCGTCACTGAGCGCCTGCGTGAGTGCCGGCACCGACTCCGGTCCTCCCAGCTCTGCAAGCCCACCTGCCGCGGATTCGCGAACGGCAGGCACAGGATCTTTCAGTAACTGCTCAATCTGTTCCCGCGCCTCATTTCGTCCGAGATGCCCCAACCCCCTGGCCGCAGCCCCACGAACAGAGGGCTGCTTGAAGCTCAACGACTCCGTCATGATGAGAGCACCACGCTGGTCTTTCAATTCGGCTATCGTGCGAATTGCGTCGGCTCGATCCTCAGGATTCAGCGACTCCGCGGCCTGCTGCAATTGAGTCCAGGTCTCCTTCTTGCCAAGTCTGATCAGCGCGCCATACGCCGCGATACGAACCGCGCTGAGCTCATCCTTGGCTGCCGATTCGACTAACGAAAGGACTCCGGGATCTCCCGTCCGGCCGAGCGTTTTTACCACGCGCGCCTTCACCAGCCCTGCTTGATCCTCAATCGCCGCGCGCAATTTCATCGATTTCCGCCCCGCCTCTGATCGACCGAGCCCCTCGACTGCGAGAACCCGGACCGGTCCGGACCCGTCGCTCAAACCATCTTCGAAATAGGGGACGACCTCGTCCGAATCCACCTCTTTGAGCGCCGTGTAGGCCGCCCCGCGCATTTGTTCACGCATGTCCTTCACCATGACGAGGATGAACCCCAGCGCCACCTCTCGGAGGAGGGGCACCTCATCTTGCGTGAGCGCGAGTTCCAGTTTGTCGTACTCGCCGAGTGCGTCCTTGGGGTTACTAAGCTTGAGAAAGGAGCGGATCTTCAGCCTGCGAACGTCTGGAGCGGTATTCTGCTCCTGCTCCAGCTTGGCCAACTTCTCAAGTACCTGTGCGTACTGTTGTTTGTTGAACGCCTCTTGCGCATCTTTGGGGACAGATGAGGTCCCGGCAGCCAACAGCAACTGATCCGCTCCACTCCACAGATAGAACCAGGCAACCGCAACTGCGGCCAACAGATTCCAACGACACGCACGCCTGCGCAACATCAGTTCACTCATCGTCTCCCTACCCTCGTCCTTGCGGCACAGTCGACGTCATACGCTTTTTGTATCCTGGTGGCTCTTCAAAATAGTAGGCCGGCTGAGGCGACAGTCTGAACCGTTCATACTCAAACGACCACTCCCGATCCCGGCTGACGAGCTTCAACACCACTCCTGTACCCAGATCCACCCATTCGTAGAACCGCTCGACTCGACCATGATGGTCTGTCTGAACTTCGAAAAGCTGGGTCGCACGACCAGCCGCCGTCGCGTCGCCAACCAGGATTCGGTCCCGCTCCCCCGGTAATGCGGGGCGAATCGGGAGCAGATCATCAGGGTCCAGCCCTGTCACCAAGAGTTCCTTCTGTTGCGCCAGCAGATACCAGGTCTCCGATTTATCCAACCGGATGATCTCGATTGCCGCATACCCACGCTCGGTTCTGATCGCATACTTATACTCCAGCCGCAGGCGATCCCCCTTCGCAAACACTTGCGCCTGGTATTGCTTCCCCTTGACGTTCTTGACCAGCGAACCTGAGAACTCCACCAAAGGATTGACCACGTCATCAGCCAGGGCATGCCGAGGCATGGTCTCCTGCCCCGTCCACAAGGCAAGCCCGAGGCCAAGACCCCACCCCCAGGCCTTATCACCTAGCCTAATGGACATGGACGTTTCGCATGCGGTGGAGAACTCTGTGGACCGGCTAGAGCTTCTCTGGTCCGTACATGTGACACAAGAGAAGAATATTTACACAGGATGCTCAAAAAGTCCGCCTGGCAAGGCCGCAACGAGTGAAGACCGGAGACGGACCCTATGGGACGCACGGTCGACGAATAAGGCGCATCAAGCCCGTGCACGCCGCCGAGTGGTGAGGCGGCCGGGTCCCCGTTGAGGATCTGAACGATGCGAGAACGACGCTGGGGGACTTTTTCAACATCCTGCTAATCGGAGTCGCCTACGCTGCCTCGGCGAATGAGCTTCAGAAACTCCAGCCTGGTTTGCGGCTGACTGCGGAAGGCGCCTAGCATGGAGCTGCTGACCGCGATAGTGTTCTGCTTTTCGACGCCTCGCATCATCATACAGAGATGTCGCGCTTCGACGACCACACCCACTCCGTGTGCATTGAGCTTTGTCTTGAGGGTTTCGGCGATCTGCACGGTGAGTCGCTCTTGGACTTGCAGCCGTCTCGCAAATGCGTCCACGATGCGCGGAATCTTGCTGAGCCCCACCACCTTCTTATTGGGCAAATAGCCCACATGGACTCTGCCGTAGAACGGCAGCAGGTGATGTTCACACATGCTGAAAAAGTCGATGTCCTTCACAATCACCATCTCGTCGTACTCGATCGGGAAGAGCGCCCCGTTCAAGAGATGATCGATGTCGCGGTGGTACCCCTGAGTCATGAAGGCGAGGGCCTTGGCCACTCGCTCGGGAGTCTTGAGGAGCCCGTTCCGTCCGGGCTTTTCGCCGAGGGCGAGCAACATTTCTGTGACCAGGGATTGCAGCACATCCAGATCCGACGGTCTGCCGTTCCCGCTGACATCTTCGACCTGCTGCTGACTTCTCCGCTTGACTCCCCGCTTAACCATGCCGCCCCTCTCTATACCGTAATGCTCAATGTTAAATGATGAATTTTGAATGTGGAATGTTGGGAAATCATCAAATCGTCAGACATCTTTTCGATTCCGACAATTCTACATTCAACATTTGTCATTCAACATTCCCAATGCCCCCCGCATACTCGAAGTAGTTGTCGCGTGTTTCAATCAGCCCGACCTTTTCCAGTTGCCCGGCGGGGAGGTACTTCACTAAGAGATCCCAGATCAGCAGCACCAGATTTTCCCCCGTCGTGGTGCGATCAGCAAACTCAGGATCTTGATTGAGATCGTGATGGTCGAATCGCGTGATTACTTGTTGTCCCACAGTCTGATCCAGCCGATTGAGGTCCACGCCTCCGCCGGTCGTGGTCGAAGCCGTGCTCTTCACGGTCACCAACACAACATAGTTATGGCCATGCCCATTGGGATTATTACACTTCCCAAAGGCAGCTAGGTTTTCTTCGGGAGATAGATGATCCGTGTGCAGCCGGTGCGCCGCGCAGAATCGATATCGCCTCGTGACGCTCGCCTGTGCCATCGTGGATTCAGCTCACATCCAACGCACAAATAGAGGAGCCAGGACCGGCCGCCGTATTCGGACAATCCTGGCTTCCCCTGTCATCCATTGAACTGACCGGCTCGCGCCACTCCAGCGCACATTCATTAGGCGCTGAAGGAGCTGCCGCAGCCACAAGTGGTCTTCGCTTGTGGGTTCTTGATCGAGAACCCGGACCCTTGGAGACTATCCACGTAATCAACTTCGGCTCCCTGAAGGAGCGGAGCGCTCTGCGAATCCATGATGACCTTGACGTCACCCTTTTCAATCACAGTGTCGTCGTCGGCCATCTTCGATTCGAAGGCCATCCCATATTGATAGCCATGACATCCGCCGCCCTTGACATAGACCCGCAGGCCGACGATATCCTTTTCTTCGACCATCAGTTCCTTGATCTTCTGTTCTGCAATCGCCGTAATCGTAACCATCGTAATCCTCCTCGTGTGACCAGGCCGTCCTTCGAAGACCTGCCTGGAATGATTTAGTGTAACATTTCTTTACCGGATTTCAATGCCCTGCGACTCCGACTGCGGCGGCGTGGGCGCAACCCACTTGCCCTCTGGTACTCGAACAACCACGTCTCCGAGCACTTTGGCCTGGCATCCAAGTCGATGCCACGACTCACTGAGGGCTTCCCGATCGAGGAGATCTTGCTCATCAAAGTCGATCTCCGACAGGTTCTCGGAACCAATCTGTACTTCGACCCGACAGGTGGTGCAGGAGGCGTTCCCACCACAATCGTTATTCAACACAAACCCGAGAAGCTTCGACGCCTCCAACAACGACGTATTGACCTCAACTTCTCCGCTCTTGCCCTCAGGATGAAGAAACGTCACGCGCGGCATCGCGAATCCCTCTCACTATACCGTGGCACCGGCCGCCACCGGCTGATAGGGACAGCGCTGCAATCGGATGTGTTCCTCAAACTCGTGACGGAACAATTTCATGCTGCTCTGCACCAACACGGCAGCCCCAGTCACCAGCGTGCAATAGCCCGTCCCCTTCACAAATCCACAGACCTGGAGGAGACTATCCATATCTTTCTCCGTCCCCTCTCCCTGCTCAATCTTGGTCATGAGCGCGGCGAGATTGATGGTCCCCATTCGACAGGGTGGGCACTGCCCGCAACTTTCGCCCTTGAAGAAATCGGAGAACTTGAGCGTCTGCGCCACCATGCACGTCGCATCGTCGACCACGATCACGCCGGCCGACCCAAGCCCCGTGCCGGCTTTCTTCAACGAATCGAAATCCATCGTCAGGTCGAGCTGATCCGCGGTGACCATCGAGAACGCCGGTCCACCGGGGAACACCGCCTTGATCTTGCGCCCGCCCGGCACCCCCCCGCCGCACTTGTCCACGAGTTCCCGGATCGTGATCCCCATCGGCATCTCGTACACGCCGGGCCGATTCACAGCACCGCTCAGGGAGAACATCATCGTGCCCGGACACTTTTCTGTGCCGACCTGCGTGAACCAGGCTGCGCCTTTCAAGATGATCCGAGGAATGTTGCACAAGGTTTCGACATTGTTGACCAGCGTCGGCTTCCCGTAGAGGCCGAAGTCCGTCGGGTAGAACGGCGGCTTCTGTCTGGGCATCGCCGGACGCCCTTGCATGGATTCGAGCATCGCTGTTTCTTCACCGGCCACGTAACTCCCGTGGCCTTCAAAGACTTGTAGATCGAGATCCACACCACTCCCCAGAACATTGTTGCCCAAGAACCCTTGAGCCTTCGCCTGCGCTAACGCTTTTTTTAGATTGTCCCGTTCTTCGTGGTACTCATGATTCACATAGATAAACGCCGCCTTCGCCTGCACCGTGTAGGCCGCAATAAGACAACCTTCGATGAGCTGGTGGGGCGCCTGCTTGAGCAGGTAACGGTCTTTAAATGTCCCTGGCTCATGTTCGCCTGCATTGCAGACGAAATAGTGTTCCTTCACCCGATGATTGAGAACCTTTTCCCACTTGACGCCGGTGGGAAATCCTGCGCCCCCTCGTCCACGGAGCCCAGCTTTCTTCAATTCATTGACGATATCGTGCGCACTCAGCTCTTTGACGCACTTCCTCCAGGCCTCGTAGCCCCCGATCTTCCGGTAGGCCTCGATATCCCAGGGAGCGCCATCAAGCGTTTGGAGAACTCGTGGTTCAGTCGCAGTCGTCATGCGCCTTTCCTCACCCGTTCGGCTCAAAGTATGGAGCGATAATATAAGATGTCTAGCCGGTATTCGTCAAGGCAATGGCCCAATAATAGGCCTGAATCTCAATGACTTAGGCCCACTGCCCTATACAGAACCGGGCATATGGGCCATCTGAACAGATCGCAGAAGCGTTGAAGGTCGGAAGCAGAGAATGTGAACGGACCTACCGGCGGGATTTCCCGCCGGCCGTCGTACACCGTCTTACTTGAGATGGCTGCCGGCTCCCATGAATAACAGCATGGGAATCGACAACATAAAGTTGACCCGCGAAGCGAGGAGCGCGGTCCGACCCCACTGGGCCATTTCCGCCGGCGCAGGGGTCCCCTGGACTGCTGCCGTCACCGCTGCAATAATCCTCTTTTGGTTCGGCCAAATAATCGCGTGGACGTTGGCCATCATGATGATGCCCAATAGCCCGCCGATTCCCAGCGCGATCGCGCCGGTTCCACCTCTTTGATACAGGTAGAGGTACAACACAATCCCCGCAAGCACCGTGACCGTCGCGCCATGACGGAACCAATTCAGCGCGGCGGGCATCAACTTGGGAATCACGATGTTCTTGGTGGGGCCATCCAGGCTCTTCAAGAACGCCGCATTGATCAGGTTGAAGAAATACAACAACCCGATCCAGACGATCCCGGCCAAGAAATGGGTCCAGCGTAACAGCAAACCGAACCAATCGGCATCACCGACCGCCATGCCTGTCATACCGAGATACCCCATGATCAACACGACAGCGAGCGCAAACCCTACGCCCATCGTCTGCATCGGACTCTCAAGAAATTTCATAGTATCTCCTCGCTCAGTGTACTGCTCAATGTATTGCTAAGTCGCTGTCTGTACGGCAAGCGGCGTCGGATTGTCAAGCAAGGGATAGGTCGGTCACAGATCATTTATCATTGGTCAACAGAGAGAATGAGGCCTGCTGTTCCTGTCAGTGACTATTGACCATTGACCGCTGAGCATTTCATTACGCCATTAATCGATCGACTGTTGCACAGAGTTCTCGCACCGCGCTAGCAGAGGTCGCCAATGCCGCTCGCTCCTCCGCCGTCAGCTCATACTCGACAACCTGTTCCGCTCCGCCTCGGCCCAGCTTAACCGGCACCCCAACGACGACATCTTTTAATCCATACTCGCCCTCGCAGAACACGGCACAGGGCACCACCCGCTTCTGGTCCTTCATGATCGCCTCAACCATATCGACCGCCGAGGCTGACGGCGCATAGAACGCGCTGCCCGTTTTCAACAGGCCCACGATTTCGGCGCCCCCCTCACGTGTCCGCTTCACAATCGCCTCCAACCGGTCCTTCGACATCAGTTCTGAGACCGGTTTCCCCTTCACCGTCGTGTAGCGCGACAGCGGCACCATCGTGTCGCCATGCCCCCCCAACACCATCGCCGCCACGTCAGGCCCGGACACACTCAATTCGGCGGCGATGAAGGAACGCATGCGGGCGGAATCGAGCACTCCCGCCATGCCCAAGACCCGCGATTTCGGCAGTCCACTGACACGACGCGCCACATGGACCATGACATCCAAGGGGTTGGTGACGAGAATCAGGATGATGTTCGGCGATCGAGACACCAGCGCAGAAACGACCGACTTCACGATCTTTGCGTTCGTGGTCAATAATTCGTCACGGCTCATCCCCGGCTTACGAGGAATTCCGGACGTGATCACCGCCACCGACGAGCCAGCCGTTTCATCATACCCGTTGGTGCCTACCACACGCGTACTATAGCCGCAGACTGGCCCGGCCTGTGTGATATCGAGCGCCTTGCCTTGCGGGACGCCCTCGACAATATCGACGAGCACCACCTCGTACTCGTCCTTCTCGGCCAGCCGCTGCGCCGTAGTGCCTCCGACGTTCCCCGCGCCCACCACCGTAATCTTCGGTCTCCCCATCTTCTGCTCCTAACGCTGAATGCTGAACGATGAGCGATGAGCGGAAATACTTCAGCGTTCCGCGTTCATCGTTCCGCGTTGACTAGTGTTCGTGCTCCGTCCAGCCCGCGACTTTAAAATTGATCGTGCAAACGAAATTGTCCCCGTCGTAGAAATTTACCTTGATCTTCTTCTTGCCATAGGTCTTTGCCAGAAAGGCGTCCGGATCATCAACCAATTCCTGATACCCTCCCGCCGGATATTCGCCGAGGTCGTGGAATACCACGATCATCCCCACTTTGACCTCTTGAAGAATCTTGGCCCAACAACGGGGATAGACCTCCCAAAACTTGGCCTCGATCATCTCCTTCGTCGGCTCCTGGCGATCCTCCCCCGGCTTGAGGGGCTGTGCAAACTTCGCCAACCGACGGACATAGGGATACTGATGCCCCGTAAACAGCTTGTGTAACCAGGGCGGCACTGTTGGTCTCTCAGTTTCGTTTGCCATGTTCTGTCTCTCGTGAAAGGTGAAACGTTAAACGTGAAATGTTTGGTTCCAGATTGCTGCGTTAGCCTTCTTCCACGTTTTACCTTTCACGTCTCACGTCGTCAGCCGCTGATAGATCCGCGGCAATCGCCTCGGCAAGGCTTCGAGATGATCAATGACCGCGAACTGCACATCCCCGTACATTCTCCGGACATAACCATCGGCTTCCCGATCGATCGTGATACAAAACGGATGCACCCCCCGCTGACGCGCCTCTCGTAACGCAGCCTTGGTGTCTTCCAGCGCATACTCGTCTTTATAGCCGTCATCGAGCGGACGCCCATCGCTGATGAGGACGAGCAGTCGCGTCCGCGCCTCTCGCGCCAGCAATTTGGCGGTGGCATGGCGAATGGCCGCCCCATCGCGGTTTTGCTGCATGGGAGCCAGTCCGCCCAAACGCTGTGCCGCCTTTCCACCCAACCGATCGTCAAAATCCTTGATCACAAGAAAGTCCACTTGCCCGCGGCCTTGGCCCGAATAGCCGTAGAGCGCATATTGGTCTCCGACCGCCTCAAGGGCTTCACACAAAAGCACCAGCCCCTCTTTCTCCAGATCGATCACGCGGCGGCCGCTGTCCAACTGACGACTGGTTGATCCGCTCACATCGACAAGAAACGCGGCCGCGACATCCCGTTCTTTTCTCTCCCGCCTGACGTAGATCCGGTCCGACAGGTCTACCCCCGCCGCCCGCTCAGCGCACATACGGACCGCCGCATCCACATCGAGCTCGTCGCCATCGGTTTGGCCCGGCACACGCCGCAACCCCGGAGGCCGCAGACCTTCGAAGAATCGCCGAAGGGCCGAGGCCTCACTCCCGTGTGCACTCAACGTGGCAGTCACGATATCCCCGCTCCCCTCCTCCGCGGCACGCTCGACGACGCGACACCAGTTGAGGCGATAGTCATCAATCCCCTGATCCCATTCCGGATAGCGCACCGCGCGATCGCCGGGCCCTGCATGATCGACCGGCGCCGGCTGCTCGACCTTCAAAGCCAAGAGTTCTTCCACATGGGAGGGCAACTGCCGCCCCCCGGCAAGCCTGTCGCTCTCAGTCGCCGTGCGCGTTCCCTCTCGACTCCGTTGACCCTGCGCCGACGACTCCTGTGCTCCGCCGGCGGCGTTCGCCATTCGTTCGATATCTTCTGATTGTTTCTGATCGTCCGATGCCCGTTCATCCTGGTCATTCTGACGAATGAACTCAGGATTCATGGCCCCACGGTACCTCCAGTTGGTGACGGGGCGATAGCCCTCACCCGTCTGCTCGGAAGCGGATGGGCCCACACCCAGATCCTCTGACGCGTCATCGGCCTGATCGGCCTGGATCATCGCCCCCTTTGGCGCCAACAGCTCTTCGAGCCGCAGGTAGAGAGCATGGGCCACGCGCACGGCCTCTTCTGCCGTCACCGTTGAAGACAGAACGGCCTGACACATCGGCCAGAGGATGGCGATCTCCTCCTTGATGGCTTCGTGAATCGCAATAGGCTGCGACGCGGCGGTCGACAGTTGGAGCAGTTGATCGATGACGAGCTCTTTGGCGGTCAGGCCGTGAGTCAGCGACCGGGTCGTGATCGCCTCCCGCGCGAATTGCTGTAGATCACGCTGGAGTCCGGGGTACTCCCTCTGCAACAAAAACTCCACCCGCGCATCCTCCACGAGCATCCACAAGTCTTGGATCAGTCCCGGATGAGGATACAAACGGAACAGCGCCGCCAAGGTGTCCGGCGCAGCCTGTTTCACACGGCCATATCTCTGGCGCAGGTCCATGACTAAGTCCGCGAACGGCTCAAGAGTCAGCCGGTATGTCCCAAACTCCACATGCCCCGCTTCGTGGGCCGCCATCACCAAATACAAACGCGTATTCTCCTCGACAGTGGAATAGCGACGGAGGAGCGCCGGCAGCGAAATGATGCGCCCGTCCTGGCTCACCGTGGCCCTTGCAGACGTCTCCTGGCTCAGTGAATCGGGGAGCGCCTGAATCGTCAGATCCGTTCCACAGAGCCCTTGCACAAAAAGTTTCACGGTACGGGCCACGTGCCGAAGCGGCACACCACTTAAGGCCGCTTCCACCGACGTCAGCGCCTTCTGCGACTCCAGGGCAAAATAGGCTCTGGCTCCTTCAACACTGTACGCCAGAACTTCCATCCCCGCTGTGAACCAGGCCTCGAAGCGAGTCGTGGCCTCGACAGACTCACCGATCACGCTCACCAATTCAGGCGCGCGCCGCAAATAGGCCAGCGCCGTGTCCGCATCGCGCTCTGCCACCAAGGCCCCGTACTGCAATATTTTCAGTCGCCACCCCTCATTCGGCACGGCACGCAACAGCCGTGGTGATTCCGATAACCAGGCAATGCCCAACCCAGGATCACGCTCGGCCAGTAACGATCCGACCATGACGACCTTGGCCCGCACCGACGGGTCTTCGAGATCGCCGAGGATGAGCGGACTGGTACGGAGGAATTCGATGGTCCCGAAATAGTCCGTCTTGCCGAAACTATTCTGGGAAATGAGCTTCAGTCCAAACGTCACCCAGGCTCTGGAATCCTGAATGGGCAACACGCGGGCTATCGCGGGTATTTGGCGGACATACTCCAGCGCGACGACAAAATCGACCGGAGTCAGTTCGAACCCGATCTCTAACCAGGCCCCCAGCTGATCCGGCGAGATGACCGTCACCACGTCCGGTGACACGCGGAGAAATTCCAGCGCGACATTCGCATCCTGCTCGGCCAGCTCCAGGGCGGTTTTCAGCACCAACGACCGAACCGATGGTTGCTCGATCAGCCCCAGAACCAGCGAGCTCTCTTTGAAAAACTTCAGCCCGAGCGCACCGGACGATTCGGCCAGCGCAATCCCCAGATCCAGCCAGGCTACCGCATCACCAAGCCGACCTCGCTGTAGCAAATCAGGAAACGATTCGATCGCGGCACGAGCGACTTTCGGCGAGACCTCATGCAACTCATCGAGCAACAGCAAGACGCCTTCCACCTGGTTCGGCTTCGCGGTGGCCTCAACGAGGCGAGAGACCAGATGCTGGGCCGTGGCCGGCCCCAGCTCCTCCGCCAGTTTGGCGATCAATTGCTTATGGGTATTCGACATCTCCATTCTCGATCCAATCCTACGGAATTTACAGCAAGTGTTGGATTGTAAAGAACGCCTTAGCGCTTGTAAACTACGCCCCTGCGGCCCAGGTCTTCCCACTAGCCCTTCGCCCAGTGCCTTTTGCCAAAGGAGTTGCGATGGCTGAGCCCAAGCAAGAGAGTCTCGACAAAATGTGGAGGTTTGTAAAGGGATTCGCTGAGAAGAGCGGAACGACCATGCATCCCATGCCCGCAGTCACCGAAGCCGTGGTCAAAGGCCTCGCGATGCACATGGACGAGCTGGGCAAACCCCTCTGTCCCTGCAATTTCTACAAAGATAAACCGGCAGAGGCCAAACTTCGCCGCTGGATCTGCGCCTGCGATGAAATGCAGATCTACAAATACTGCCACTGCCTGTTATTTGTGCGGGAAGACGGCATGCCGATCACGGAATATCTCCCGGAAGGCCACGAAGGCCGTGAAGTCTATGGCGTCGTCACAGACCCGACTCCCGACAAAGGCCGCGCCCTCAGGCACAAGGCCGCTGCCGCACCGATACCCTTGGATGAAACACCGGCATCGTCCTCATCTGCTTCGTGACAGCCATGCCACTGCGTAACCGACTCCTGTGCGCCACAGTCATCGTACTCTTGCTGGGAAGCCTGTTGCCCAACCAGACGAGGGCCACTGAGTCCAACAAGGCGTCTCCTGCCATGGCACCACAGCCTCCAGGCCTGAACGAAAAAGACTTATTCCCCTACAAGCAGAAGGGACGAGGCACTTTGTCTGGACAGGCGTTTCTTAGTTCGCCATCCGGGAAGGCTATCACCCAAGCCGGCGCTCCAATCCATCTCATTCCCATCACTCCCTACACACGTCATTGGTTCGATCGCAATGTTAGGACGACATCCTGCTCAACGACAGAACCCCCTGCCTCCCCTGAAAGCGTCGCAGCTCCACGCACTCAGACCGACTGCCCCCACGAAGCACTGACCAGGCTCCTGACAGAAAAACGGCTGGCTCCCTATCTCCGCACAACCAGAGCCAACCCTACCGGACATTTCTGGTTCACCAAGATTCCCGCCGGGCGCTACTACATCGTCAGCCTGATCGAAGGGGGATCGGGAGCGCACGAAGACGAACGGCTAGGGGGCCTGGCCTGGCTGGTTATCGAACTAGACGCGGGTGAAAAACTTACCAATCTCGTGGTGACCGACTGTAAAGCCAACCTTTGCTGAGCTCGCTTTCTGTGCAGGACTCCTCTTCTAGAATGCTGAGAACTTGCGGTATTTTCTCTTCGCTGTTTTTTTTATTTCTCGTTCCATTCTTGGTATCGAAGCAATTCAACGACTAGCCTGGTGACAACATCTCTAGCATCGATCAGTTGTTCGCGATATTTCCGATTATCTTCCTTTACTTGTCTTTCATATTCAGGGTCATAATCCATCCCAAGACTTCGCACATACCCGCGCGATGGCCGCTCTAGATGTTCTTCCAGTTGTTGAGCATAAAAAGAACCCATATTGAGAGCCCGAACAAAATCCGACCAATTCGCTTGCCTGCTTCTCTAGGTTTTCAACTGATGCATCACTCGGGTTAATAGAGTCTAGAAATCCCAACCGTAGGTAAAGAGGGTGAAACTGTGGAGTAAGTATTGCAGGGTCTTTAAAGCAACGGAACAGTGACAGCTTCTTGATTTCTATTCTGCTGGTTGGATTATGTTTATCTGTCAAATGACAGTTTGGACAAAGCGGAAGTAGATTCATAGGGTCATTATTGCTCGGATCTTCATCTATGTGATCGATCTGTGGTCGATCGGTACCGCACACTGCGCACCTATGATTAAACTCGGCTAGAACTTTTTCTCTGACTGCTTTGGGGATTGGTACTCTTTGTTTCGGCATGCTGTTTTCAGTCCCTCTCCTGTCACACACACTCTCTCAGGTCTCGCCGCCAGGGTAATCCCGACTGCGGCCGTCGAACAAACACACTTGTTCTCTTCTTTCACTCCACTTCATGGTGGGATGGGCGGATCAGCTTCTACTGCGCGCATCGACCGAGCACATTCTGATCGTGCGCGGTCTGCGAGCAAGGAAGCTGGCCGCCCGTCTCACCTCACCTTTACTGCCAGCCACTCACGTCATACCCCTTCTCAACCAAACACCGCACCACCGCATCGGCGTAGGGAGGATCAGGTTCAAGCGGTCTGTAGGCACCGCCAACTGAGCCGATGATCACTCCGAGCGCACCGCCGACCGCTGTGCCAATCACCACACCCGGCACTCCACCGATGAGTCCGCTCGAAGCCCCCACCGCGGCGCCACTAATTAGACCCAGCCCGGCTCCAGCAGCCACATTACCACTTCGATTGCCGGTACCCGGTTTCAGCCCCGCCGCTTCCGCCTTACTTTGGCAGGCTGCTACCTCCAACTTCGATGCCTCGCGTCCCTGTAACTGGAGATGTGCATTCGACCGCAACAACGGCTCCGGCCCCGCACAGGCCACAAGACATAGAATTGAGCCAGCAACGACGATGCCCTGAAACTTCCTCAATTCCCCGCCCTCCTCATTTTTTTACCGGTATGGTACGCACTTCAATGCGAGACGGTGGAGTCTGGCTCCACTGCGCGCCCCATTCCATCCCGCCCACTCCTCCTCCCAACTCGTGGCGGGATGGAAGGGGGTGACCTCACGTGCGCGCATCGACCGAGCACATTCTGATCGTGCGCGGTCTGCGAGCAAGGAAGCTGGCCGCCCGTCTCGCCTTCACTGCCACCCCGTCACCTCATACCCCTTCTCTTGCAGGCATCGATTCACGAAGTTCGTGTAGGCCTGATTCGGTTGCGCTGGACCAGCGACGGCATGGTAGAGTCCGGTCAACAATCCCCAGACCGCTCCGCTCGCAGCTCCGATCATGGAACCGCGGCCTACCGCGCCTGAGATGGCCCCGCCGACCGCCCCGGCTGCCGCGCCGACTCCGGCTCCTACTGCGGTCCCGGTCGCTACACGACCAGCCTTCCCACTGCCTTCCTCAGCCCCTGCTGCTTCTGCTAACTCCCGACAAGCCTGAATATCCTGCGCTGCGATCTCTTTCCCCACCGACTGCATATGCGCATTGGGATACAGAATAGGATGCGCCGTCGAACAGGCGGCAAGCAATAGCGATCCCCCGATAGCGAACAGCACTCTGTGCCTCATGGCTTCGCCGATCCCTTTCGATGTCCAAGATTCAAACGAGCCATCACCAACTGCGCGGTGGCCCCTTTGACAAGGACACGTTTGTGCCGTCCGCTCGCACCGGATTGGATCCGCACTGAGGTAGAAGGAATCGATAATTGGCGGGCTAAGAACCGGATCAGTTCGTCGTTGGCTGCGCCATCGACCGGTGGAGCGGCCACTCTGATTTTGATCGCGTCACCGTGAAAGCCTACGCACTCTGTGGTAGAGGCTTTGGGCTGAATATGAACGGTGAGAACCGCTCAGGCTTTGGTGTCCTGCACGATCAGCGAGTTCATCCGTGACGGGGCCTAGGAGCCTATCCGACATTGCTTTCGTGACGAGACGAACGAGGTGTGGCCAGATGCGAGGCCGCAGGCCAGGAAAAACCGGAGGTGTATTCGCTGGAATACATTGAGGATTTTTTCTAGCCGAGAACAAAGCAGATGGTCACGGATCGTTCGTCGCAGTAGAACAGTCAATGTTTGACAGGCTCCTTGAGCGAGGGGATCAGAAGATGGCCTTCACCAATTCCAGAATGCTGCGCTGCATATCGGGATCGTCGGTGATCGGACGGGCGATCGCGACATCGCAGGCTCGGTCGGTCGCCACACCTTGCCGAATGAGTGTCCCTGCATAGATCAACAATCTGGTGCTGACCCCTTCTTCCAAACCATGATTCTTGAGGTTCCGCACCTTCCCGCCGAGTTTCACCAAGCTGGCCGCAAGGTCACGGCTGACCCCCGCTTCCCGCTCCACCACGGTGGCTTCGACGTCGGGCGCCGGATAGTCGAACTCAATCGCCATGAAGCGCTGTTTCGTACTTTGCTTCAAATCCTTGAGCACGCTCTGGTAACCGGGATTGTAGGAAATCACCAGGAGGAAGTCCTCGGCCGCTTCGAGAATCTGGCCTTTCTTTTCAATCGGCAGGAAGCGGCGATCGTCGCTCAGGGGATGGATGATGACCGTCGTGTCCTTCCGCGCCTCGACGATTTCGTCCAAATAGACGATCGCGCCATGCTTCACGCCGAGCGTCAGCGGCCCATCGACCCAGACTGTCTCTTGGCCCTTGAGCAAATACCGCCCCACTAAATCGGAGGCGGTGAGATCTTCGTGACAGGCCACCGTGATCAAGGGACGACCAAGCCGGTAGGCCATATGCTGGACGAATCGGGTCTTGCCGCACCCGGTTGGCCCCTTGAGCATAACCGGCATCTTGCTGTTCGCCGCGATCGTAAACAAACCGATCTCGCCACGGACCTCCGCGTAGAATGGCTCTCGCTCGATCCGATACTGTCCGACGTCGACTTCGCGTCCTTGTTGCATCACTGCGTATCTCTGATCTGTCTCGTCTATTTGGTGTATCTGGTTCGGTGCAGTCACGATAAACGGAACCGAGCCTGAAGATCAAGCGATCCGGCAGGGATATCAGAAGATTGACAAGCAGGCGGCCTTCCGATTTCTCATACTTATCTCTTGGAGGGAGTGGCCGAGGCTGCCCTTTACTGCGCGCATCGAACGAGCACATTCCTATCGTGCGCGTTCTGCGAGCAAGAAGGGCACCTGGCCGCTCCCTCCCCACCCCCTGCTAGGCGGCTTTCACACCATCCAGAACTTCGCGCACTTTTTGCGCCATTACGTGGGGGGAGAAGGGCTTCGGCAAGAACCCGGTCTCGCGGCTCACGCCGCCTCGGTCAAACACCGGATGGTCCGGATACCCCGACATGTAGAGCACTTTGATTCCTGGCCGAACGGTCAGAAGCTTCTCCGCGACTTCGGGCCCGCTCATCTGTGGCATGACGACATCCGTCAACAACAGATGGATGGGCCCCACGTATTTTGCGCTGGTGAGGAGGGCTTCGATGCCATGGCGCGCCTCCAGCACCGTATAGCCATGAAGCCGTAACGTCTCGTGTACGAGACCCCGGACCGCCGGCTCGTCTTCAACCAAGAGGATCGTTTCGCGGCCACGCGCTGGATCGATCGCTTCGACCGCCCCCGCCGCCGCCTGGACCCCTTGTTCGACCCGTGGGAAATAGATCCGGAAGGTCGTGCCACGATCAGGAGCACTCTCCACGGTGATGCTTCCCCCGCTCTGCTTGACGATGCCATAGACGGTTGAAAGTCCCAATCCTGTCCCTTTCCCTTTTTCCTTCGTCGTGAAGAACGGCTCGAACAGATGCGATTGGGTCTCAGCATCCATCCCATGGCCGGTATCACGAACCGCCAGCAACACATACGATCCCGGTGCCACCCCCACGGCATCCAGGCCCGCCCCTTTCCCAATCGTCACATTCCGGGTTTCGATCGTCAGGCGCCCTCCCGTGGGCATCGCATCGCGCGCATTGACCACCAGATTCATGATGACCTGCTCGACCTGTCCGGGATCTGCCTTGATGGCGCCGGCCGAAGCATCGAGTTCGGCACAGAGTTCGACGATATCTTCACCGATGAGACGCCGCAACATGCCGTCCATATTGGCCACGAGTGCATTGAGATCGACGACTTTCGCCGCGATGAACTGACGACGACTGAACGCCAGCAATTGACGGGTCAGCCCGGAGGCCCGGTCCGCCGCTTTCTTGATCTCTTCCATATCTTTCCGCATGCCATCGGTGGGCCCCAAACGACCAAGAAGCAACTCGCTGTACCCTCGAATCACCGTGAGGAGATTATTGAAGTCGTGGGCTACACCGCCGGCCAACCGCCCCACTGCCTCCATCTTCTGCGCCTGTCGCAATTGCGCCTCGGTGTCCTGTAACACCCCTTCCGTTCTAGCCCGCTCGCCAAATTGGCCGATCTTGAGACCGATGTCTTCCACCATCCTCAATAACTCGTCATCAGGCTGCCGCACCTGGCGGCTGAAGAATTCGATGACGCCCTCGATCTCACTTCCTATGAGAATAGGAAATCCAAATGCTCCGTGGAACCCAACTTGCCGAGCCTGTGCCCCACGAGGAAGATTGGTATCCAGCGCAACGTCCGTCACCCAGGCCGACTTGCCACTGGCCCAAATACGCCCCGGCAAGCCTTCTTCTCGGTTAAACACTTGCTCCCAGGTCGCCATGGTAAACGGATCGGCCTGCACGGACGGCGCCGTCCACTGATCAAGACAGCGCAGCACCCCGGACGCCTTCTCTACCCGCCAGAACACGCCCAGATCCCATTCCAGGCTCTCCCCGATTGCTTGGATGATTTTTGGAACAGCCTCTTCCAGGGTCGTCGCCTCGGAAAGGACTCGGGTCACCGCATACTGAGAGGCGAGACGCCGTTCAGCC
>JANYBU010000414.1 GCA_025360665.1 Nitrospira sp. | reverse complement strand
GGCCATGCAGATTGTTTCAGCCGTGGGGAAGGGAACGAGGGTGCAGGTGGTGGTGCCTATTCTGGAGGAGGAGGAATGAGCAGGCCCCGGGTTCTCTTGGCTGATGACCATACCCTGGTGTTGGACGGATTCCGGAAGCTGCTGGAGGATCGGTGTGAGGTCGTGGGTGTAGCGGAGGATGGCCGTACACTGCTTCGGATGGCCCAGGAGCTTCAGCCTGACATCGTGACGCTCGATATCTCGATGCCGCAGCTCAATGGGGTCGACGCGGCTCGGAAGCTGAAGAAGATTCTTCCTCGCACCAAGCTGATCTTTGTGACAATGCACGCTGACCCGGCCTATGTCAATGAAGCGTTCAAGGCCGGTGCCTCAGGCTACCTTCTCAAACGATCCGCCGGTTCAGAATTACTTCAAGCCATCCAATCAGTCATGGATGGACAGTGTTATGTCACCCCCTTGGTCGCGAAAGATCTGGTGAAGTCGGTCATCACCGGGGTTAGACCTGCGGTTTCGAAGGACGAGCCTTTGACCGTCCGCCAACGAGAAGTGTTGCAACTCGTCGCAGAAGGGATGACGGTCAAGGAGATCGCATCGACCCTCAAGATCTCACCGAAGACCGTCGAGTTTCACAAATCGCAGATCATGACCCAACTCGATCTGCATACGACGGCGGAGCTGACAAAGTACGCCCTCGTCCACGGCCTCATCGCTTCGGACTAGCCCACGTTATTCGCACGAGACACGCGGGACGAGCGAGACGGGGGAGAGTTCGAGGTCCGAAGTTCGAGGTTTTCGGAACTTCAAACCCAGAACTTCGAACTTCGTGTTGCGCCAGTCGCGTACGTCTTGCCTGTCTCGCTCACGCTTCACGAACGACGCTTCAAGTGCAAGAGCAGCGGGTCCGCGATTGCAGCAGGACGGCCCATGAATAATCGGCGCTGGCTCGCCCAGGGAGATTGCCTTGCATCCCTAGGGAGATGCCTAGTGTATTTATCGTTCCTTTTAGCTTATTGATGCCGGGGATAAATCTGGTCAGGGCTCAGTCACCGACATTCCCAACCAATGGGGGCGGATGATGGAGAAGATACGGCTCCTTCTCGCAGATGACCATCCGCTGGTACTTTAGTGGCGCGCCTGTCTCTTATTGGACTGAACATCGGGTGGGAACGGTTGCAGACAGGAGGGCCCTCATCACCGTTGCGGCGGAACTCAGGTTTGACCGCATTCGAGCCGGCTGAATCGCAATGGTGCGAAAGAACCGAATGGCGTGAAAAACTGATAAGCAGCCATGCATGGGCAAATGGCTGCTGAGAAGCGATGTGGAAATGAGAGGCGAGTAGACAGGGAGGGGCTGGAGATTGCGCACAATGGCGTGCGTGGCGACGAAGTCGTCGAAATGAGAGAGCCCCAGGCGAGTGAGCAACGGAATCACCAACCGGACATATGGAGGCTGTCAATATGAAAGTAGATCAAAAGAGGCGGTGGAAAACGTTGTTAGTTGCTGGAGCCACCATGGCGCTCGTGGCTGGGATGGGATCCACGCTGCCCAGTGCGTACGCTGGCGGTAAGATCGCCACCGACGACGGGAACAAGTACATTGACATCGGAATGGGTACGCGTACACGTTTCAGTATGGTAGAAGATGGGTCGGCGAGCGGTGGACAATACAGCAACACCTTTGGGGTCGACAACGCTCGTATTTATATCAACGGGAAGATCCACAAGTTCGTCGGTTTCGAGTTCAACACAGAATGTTTCAGCTGTAATAATACTACTGGCGGAAGTTCAGGTTCTGTGGGCTTACTCGATGCGATCGGGAAGTTCGAGATTAATGAGCAAGTGAACGTATGGTTCGGGCGGATGTTGGTGCCGACAGAGCGTGGCGAACTGAATGGTCCGTTCTACCACGCGGTTTACGATGGCTTTCGGACGCCGTTAAACCAATCCGACTTCAGCGGGGGCTTCGGCGTAGGCGGGGCTGGTAAATATGGCCGTGACAATGGCGTGACCTTCTTCGGAAAAGTTCATCCAGGCGGTACACATGTGCAATATGTCGCGGGGGTGTTCACGGGACTGCAGTCAGCCGCAGGCCTCGGACCAAATCAAAGGGACAGTCTGAAGTATGCCGGACGTCTCACGTGGAACTTGCTGAACGAAGAGAAGAATCCTGGTTACTATACCAGCGGTACCTACTACGGGACAGCCGGTGATATTCTCGCGATCGCGGTAGGGGGAGAATATCAGAACGCAGGCGCTGGTTCATTCGCAAATAAAAGCGCTTTTGGGAGTGTTGTCACCGATCTTCTGTTTGAAAAAGTACTCCCGGACAACAATGGCGTGGTCACGGTCAACGCTGAATACAAACGGTACTGGGCACAGAACCTCGCCGCTTGGAATCAAGCTGACTGCTTCTGCATGTTTAGCGGGTCTTCAGCCACCGCATACGCCTTGTATCTGTTTCCAAATGAGATCGGGATCGGGAGATTCCAGCCCTATGGGAGATATACCTACGTTAACAGTGTGTTCTCCAACGCACTCGATGAATTTGAATTGGGCACGAACTACATCATTAGCGGTCACAATGCGCGCATATCGACATACTGGCGGACTGGCAATCTTTCCACCAACGGTGGGTTTTTGGGGGCCAGCCCCCTTGTTGGGACAGGTCAGCATCAAGATTCTTTCAATGTAGCCTTACAGTTGCAGTACTAAGACAGTGTCGTGGTTTCTATACGTCGCTTGAGTGGAACCATAGGATGACGACCTGGGCGAATGCCGCGGTGAATTCAGGTGGTTCAGAGAAATTCCATGGTGACGTGTTCAAGCTGTCGAGCTGATACAACTTCTAGAGCTGGTGCAACTTCTATCTTCGTGAAAGGAGTCTAACTATGGAATCGAACAAACCGAAAGAGGCAAGCCCGGTCAAAGCAGAGGGTGCTGCTGCGAACGAATCTGGCCCTTCGCGGCGTGAGCTTCTGGTTCAAGGAAGCAAGGTAGCGGCCGGCATAGGGGTTGCCGCCCTGCTTGGCAACTTGGGCAACTGGGCCCTGTCATACGCAGCGGGAAAAGAACCGATCAAGATCGGCGTCTTGCACTCCCTCAGCGGCACCATGGCCATCAGCGAAGTGTCGTTGCGGGATGTCGTATTGATGGCAGTGGAAGAAATCAATGCCAAAGGCGGGGTGATGGGGCGAATGATCGAGACGGTGGTCGTCGATCCTGCCTCGAATTGGGACCTCTTTGCCGAAAAAGCCAAGCAGCTCCTGCTGCAAGATAAGGTGGCGGTGACTTTCGGCTGCTGGACCTCGGTCAGCCGCAAGTCGGTGTTGCCGGTCTTCGAGAAGAACAACGGCTTACTATTCTATCCCGTGCAGTACGAGGGAGAAGAATGTTCGCGCAACGTCTTCTACACTGGAGCGGCACCGAATCAGCAGGCCGTGCCGGCGGTGGATTATCTGATGAGCAAAGAGGGGGGCGGATACACGAAGTTCTATCTGCTCGGTACCGATTACGTGTATCCCCGCACCACCAACAAGATCCTGAGGGCGATGCTGCTGGCGAAGAAAGTACCGGCGGACAAGATCATGGAAGAATACACGCCGTTCCACCATCAGGACTACCAAACTATCGTCGGCAAACTGAAGAAATTCGCCGCAGGCGGAGGGGCTGCCGTGATCAGCACGATCAACGGCGACAGCAATGTGCCGTTCTACAAGGAGTTTGCGAACCAAGGCTTGCGGGCCGAAGATGCGCCGATCATGGCCTTCAGCGTGGCAGAGGACGAGTTGCGCGGCATGGATACCTCAGCGTTGGTCGGGCACTTGGCTGCGTGGAATTATTATCAAAGCGTCGATACGCCGCAGAACAAGAAATTCGTGGCGGATTTCAAGGCCTACTGCAAGAAGAATAACCTGCCGGACGGCGACAAGCGGGTCACGGACGATCCGATCGAAGCCGCCTACTTCGGCGTGTATATCTGGAAGCAAGCCGTCGAGAAGGCCGGGTCGATTGAAGTCGATAAGGTCCGCAAGGCGGTCTATGGCAGCAAGTTCCTGGCGCCGGGCGGCGAGATCATGATGGATGCCGCTAATCATCACACGTACAGGCCGGTGCTTATCGGGGAAATTCTGAAAGACGGGATGTTCAAGGTGGTGTCACGGTCGAAGGGATTGGTGAAACCCGAGCCCTGGAGCGAATACACGAATCCGGAGAAGGGCTGCGACTGGGTCGCGCATCAAGGGACGTATCAAAAAACCTAAGTCACCTTGAGAGGGGGCTACTCAGTAGCCCCCTCTCAGAGGGCGAGAAGTGCGGTTGACGAGACGAGAAGTCTACGTCATTTGTGTGTCTTGTGAAGGCGCAGCTCACGATTATGATGATTGCTCTGGGTCGTACCGTTGCAGTGCTAGGTATCGCGGGACTGTTCCTGTTTTCCGGACAGACCTGGGCGATCGCAGCGGATGGGCCTGTCGCCCCTCCTCCTCCGACTTCTTCTATTGAACAAGCGCTCACCCAGGTGACCAGCGAAGACGAATCCGTCCGCGAAGCCGCAATTCGTCTGTTGATCGAACAGGGCGATGTCAGCCTGGTTCCGCAGCTGGATGAGATCCGTGCCAATGCAGATCGCAGCGTCCGGCAGCCCATCAAGCAGCTCATGGATCTCTTCAAGAATCGAGCGAAGCTGACCAGCCCCAACACCGACGTTCGTCGATCGGCTGCGATGGATCTCGGCACGTCCGGTAAGCCCTCGGCAATTCCGTGGCTGGATGCCGCTGCGGCGAACGAGCCGAACAGGTGGGTGCGCTACACGATGGAAGAGTCTGCGGCGCTGCTCAAGCTTGCGTCGGACGATCCGTCGATCAAAGCCGCTGCAGCCGATACGCTCGGGGACCTCCGCAGTCAGAACGGAGTGCCGGTCTTGAAGCAACTGGTCGAGGCCGGCGATGGCGCCGAGGCAAGCGAACCGCAGAAGACCGTGGCGAAGGCCGCCGGCGCCGCGATTGAGCGCATTGAAACCTGGGGTGTTTGGTCGAACGCGATTGAAACGTTCTTTCGCGGAATCAGCCTCAGTTCGATTCTGCTGATCATGTCGT
This sequence comes from Nitrospira sp., assembly GCA_025360665.1. Taxonomy (GTDB): domain Bacteria; phylum Nitrospirota; class Nitrospiria; order Nitrospirales; family Nitrospiraceae; genus Palsa-1315. The sequence continues at coordinate 2,437 of JANYBU010000414.1, read as the reverse complement.
TGGGATTGGCGATCGTTTTTGGTTTGATGGGCGTCATCAATATGGCCCATGGCGAGCTGATGATGGTCGGCGCCTATGCGACGTTTGTCACCCAACAAATCTTCAAGGCCTATCTGCCCCCCTCCATGTTCGAGTCGTATTTTCTTACCGCGATGCCGGTGGCATTTCTTGCCGCCGCCGGCTTCGGGCTGTTGCTTGAAGCCACTGTCATCCGGTTTCTGTACGGACGTCCGTTGGAGACCATGCTGGCAACCTGGGGTGTCAGTTTGGTCATGATGCAAGCGGCGCGCGTCTATTTCGGCGACTTGACCGCTGTGATTGCGCCGGGATGGCTGAGCGGCGGCGCGCAGGTCATGGTCGGGGTGTATCTCCCGTTTAACCGAATCTTCATTATCGGGCTGTCCATCGTCTGCGTCCTGGGTATCTACTTCTTGCTGTTTCGTTCGAGTTTAGGCATGCGTGTTCGAGCGGTGATGCAGAATCGTAATATGAGCGCGTGCCTGGGCATTCCCACCAGAAAGGTCGATGCCTATACCTTTGCGTTCGGGTCTGGTCTCGCCGGCATTGCAGGATGGGCCCTCACGTTGGTCGGCAATGTGGATCCTGGCCTCGGCCAGAACTACATCGTCGACGCCTTCATGGTCGTGGTGACCGGCGGGGTCGGGAAACTGGCTGGCACGATCGTGGCCTCGCTGGGGATCGGCGGGCTGAACAAGCTGATCGAGCCGAGTTTCGGCGCCGTGTACGGCAAGGTCTTCATCCTCGTGATGGTGATCCTGTTCTTGCAGTGGCGTCCGTCTGGACTGTTTGCGATGAAGGGACGAAATGCCGATTGAGAACGGGTACAGCGCGAGTCCTTCCGTGCTCGCGGAACCCCGACAATGATGCGGTGGTCGTTCGGCTTACGCAGGGGAACGGATTCTGGCCGCATATGCAGGATGCTCAAAAAGGCCGTCCAGCAAGGCCGCAGCGAGCGAAGAAGCAAGGCGTACGCTTCGGTACGTTGAGCTTCTGACCGAAACGAGAACGCCGCTTGGTGAAAGGTGCGTCTCGGCGCGCTGGGGTTGGGCGGGTGAGAAGAGCGACTTTTTCAGCATCCTGTTGGGGAGAACAGGGAAGACGATGACTGACGGAACAACGGGCACGAATCGCGGCGGAGGTCTGGCCTTCTGGATTGTTGGCTTCGTTCTGCTCGTAGCCATGCCGCTCCTGAACGTCATGCCGCCGGAAGATTCCTGGCTGCACCTCTCCGATTTCAGCCTGAATCGATTCGGAAAATTTCTCGCCTTTGCGATTCTGGCTCTTGGGCTCGATCTCATCTGGGGCTACACCGGCATTTTGAGCTTGGGGCAAGGCGTATTTTTCGGATTAGGCGCGTACTGCATGGGCATGCATCTCATGCTCACGATCGGGAAAGAAAGCGTCTATGGCAGCGATCTGCCGGACTTCATGGTGTGGAACCAGGTGAAAGAGCTGCCGTTCTTCTGGAAGCCCTTCTTCAGTTTTCCGGCTGCGGTCCTTGGAGCGATCCTGGTGCCGATGCTGTTCGCGTCAGTGTTCGGATTTTTTGCCTTCCGCAGCCGCATCAAAGGCGTCTATTTCGCAATCATTACGCAGGCGCTGGCGCTCGCCGCCTGGCTGGTCTTTAACCGGAACGACACGAATCTCGGCGGTACGAACGGCTTGACCGATTTCAAGCAGGTGGTCGGGTATCGGCTCTCCGAGCCCTTCACGCAGCGGGGATTGTATGTACTCACCGTGCTCTGTCTCGGCGGGGCCTATCTCATGTGCCGCTGGATCATTGGCTCGCGGGCCGGTCGGGTGCTGATCGCCGTGCGGGACAGCGAGCAGCGCGTCGTCTTCTCCGGTTACACGCCGGCCAACTACAAATTGTTCGTCTTTGTCGTGGCCGCGGGCCTGGCCGGATTGGCAGGGATGCTGTATGTCCCTCAGGTCGGCATCATCACGCCGGCGCAGATAGGGGTTCTGCCATCACTTGAAATGGTCATTTGGGTGGCGGTGGGTGGCCGTGGCAGTCTGGCGGGAGCGGTATTAGGGGCCGTGATCGTGAATTACGGTCGCAGCATACTGACGAACTATTTTCCCGAACTCTGGCCCTTCATCCTCGGCGGACTCTTCGTGTTGGTGGTGCTGTTGTTCCCCGATGGGTTGGTCGGCATCATTCGAAAAGGGAAGAGTCTCTTGAGCCCGCTTAAAGCCGGTGTAGGGAAAGCGGCTGTGCCGGAGGGGGAGCGCTGAGATGACGGAACGCGGCGCCATTATCCAACTCGAAGGAGTCGTCGTCGATTACGACGGCTTCAAAGCGCTCAACAAGCTGAACTTCATCGTCGACTACAAGGAGCTCCGCGTGGTCATCGGGCCGAACGGAGCCGGGAAGACGACCTTGCTCGATGTCATTTGCGGGAAGACCAAACCG
>JANYBU010000331.1 GCA_025360665.1 Nitrospira sp. | reverse complement strand
CGATCGTGAGACCGAAGGCCGTGTCCGATGCGTCTCTGCGACGCCGTATCAGCCGCCGAGCGTGTCGAGCGTTTCCTTGAGGCTCTTGCGAATGCAGGTGAAAATCGGCGTATCGCGCAGCGTGTAGCGGGAGCCTTCGGTTTCGCGGAGCGCCATCACGAGATCCAGGAAGTCTTCCGGCTTATCGCTTTCAAACGCCACCACCCATTCCTGGTCATCCAACCCGAATGAATAGCTCGTGTTCAGCTTCACCGAGGGGAAGCGATGGCCGACTTCGATGTGCTCGTCCATCATGCCCTGCCGCGCCGCTTTCGTGAGCAGGAACCATTCGCGCGTCTTGAGGAACGGGTAGACGAAAATATATTTGGCTTTGCCTGGAACGACGGTCAGACGCTTACTCTCTTGATTTTCGTGGGTGTGATGATCTACGTAGACGGAGCGCTTGGTGATCGAGAGATAGGAGTAGGGCGTGGTCAGGTACTGTCCCAACCCCGAGGCCAAGATCTTCGTGGTCATGTCCTGGAACAGTTCCAGTTCGTAGCTGATCCGCCACAGCATGATGTCGCAATCGCCCCTGATCCCGACCGAGGAGTACGCAACCACGAGGACCTTGCCGGTATAGTCCTCGACCGCACGCATAAATTCTTGCTTGCCTTTGGTGCGCTCACTCTCGGGGAGGCGCCGCCAGGCCGGGTCGACTTTATAGAAGGCGAAGTTCACATATTGGCGTTTAAGTGCTTGGGGCGCTGGGGTTTGTTCAGGGGTGGACATCGAAAACTCCTCCGTATAACGTCTTGAAAAATCCACTAACCCAAACTATTCATGCATACCTGCTACGTCGTCCGATCCGTCGTCCGGAGCCTTTGGGCGGCGTGCCGAGCATGATTGGCGCCCCATTTCAGCGCCGAGTTCTCCAACGTCCAGCCACCCACAACCAGGAGCGCCACCTTGACTCAGTCGGGGCACCGGAAGCTGCGATGGGAAATCATCCGATGGTACCCCACGGTGATGCCCAGTCCGCTGATGAGATAGAGGATGCTGCCCATGGCCCAGTCCAGCCTGGTATAGCCATGGGCGTAGCCGAAGAGCGGCACCCCGATGAGGGCCGTCAACGTGACTAGCGCGAACAGCGCTGCCGTCGGGATAGTCAACGCTCTTCGGCCGTTCTCTATGGCAGCATTCAGGTGATGGCTCATAGTCGAACCCTCCTCATCCTTTGGACGGCGCCAGCTCCAGTGCGCTGATCGTCGGTTCATACAGAATCTGAATCGTATTCCCGTCCGAATCGGCCAGATAGAACGAATAGCTGCCGTCCCAATGGCGTTTCGATGAGAAGCACCGCCTGAAGCAACATCAGGGCTCTTCGACTTTTTAGACCCTCCCTCGACAACGATCACCGCTCAAGGATACGGTCGCTTGAGCGCACGGATCCCGCTTACACGGTCGGGGTGACGACCGTGGTCGTCACACCAGTCCTCCGAGCGCTTCAACATAACGGAACCACTTTCCCACCTGCTCATGGCAGGAGATCGCCGGAATACGTTGTCTCATTGCCTTGCCCAGGCACGTGGCAAGAGGCGCAAGGCAAAGGGCTCCGCTTGGGATAAAGGGATACGGGAGTAGCGGATACCCCGCTATCCCGTTGTCCCTCTACCCCGCCGATTGCCCATCACCCCCTAGCCTCGCGCCCGCATTGATCAGAATCCGATACCTACATAGGTGCCAACCGTCCCGAAATTGTTCGTCGTGTTCGTTTGGTTTGAGGCCAAATGGAATCGCCCGTCCACGCCGAGCCACAACTCTTTCCAAATCCGATATTCCGCCCCGGTTCCGAACTGCACACCAATGTCCAAGTAATTGGTCTGACTTGATGTCGGGCTGATCACGTGAAAATCCAACCCGACCGGGATGATCCAAGGTTGGAAATCGGTACCCTGCATGAACTTCACCTTCGGGGCGATGTCCACTGTCAGCATGGTAATTTGATTCTTGGCAGGACCGCCAAGGCTTGCCCCGGTCACCCCCACGGTATCTGAGTTCGATACGGTTTTCGAGTTAAACCGCTTGAACTCGACACCGATCTCGCCCGCGACCCCAATGCCTTTCATCATGCCCCATAAGTCTTTTGTCAGCATGATATCCTCCCCGGCACCAACGTAATAGCCGGTGCTGCCGCCATTCGTGCCAGCACCGAGAACGTTATGCCCGTCGGTGAACAGCTCGTTACTTCGATCGCTGGTTGCTCCGGCGAAACCCCCTCGAAAGAACACTCTGTTCCCTGTTGCCGTTGCCTCTTCAGCCGAAGCCGGCGACACACCACAAACAGCGAGCGCCACGGCGATTACAACTGCGACAGACCACACTCCAATGTTCCTGCTTCTCTTCCGAGCCTGCATGATGTCCCCCTCCTTGGTTTGTGCTATGAGAGCCTGGTTGGCTCTCCGGCTGGCTTGCCGTCTTGCACTCGCCGGCCCGAGACATGAGCAGCGTCAGCATGTGGTTCACTCCCCTGAACATAGTGGACATTCCTCTTCTCTTATCGCGACCACGATCATCGAACGCATGGGTTGCCGCGTGGATGCCTCACTTCAAACGGGACGGGCGAGACTGGCGGGAAAAGCGCGACAGGCAGGGACAGGGCTCGCACGTCATACGAGTTGCGCTCGTCCCGCTTGTCGCGCGTTTCTTGCCACTCGCCTCACGTCTTCCTGCCTCAGCCATCCGCTCTCAGCCGAGCATTCAACATTGAACATTCGTACCTACTCAGGTGTTCAGGCTGAAGACTAAAAGCCTTCAGCCTATCTACCTGAGCAGTTACCACGAACGAAACAGCACGGGCGACCTCCTACCTAGGTGTGGGGTCGCCCGTGGGTGGCGCTTAGAACGCCGAAGGTCTCTCTATTTCAAGCCCACCGAAGACGACTGCACGCCTTAGTATGGGATCACCTTCAAACAGTCCTTGCTCTCGTTGTTCCAGATCACATCACACAGGTTGGACATGCGCGCCACGATCTGCGCCGCGACCCCGCCCGTCCCGCCAAACAGCCCGCACCAGCCCAACACCACAAAGCCCCAGTGCAACGGCGCGGCGAAGAGTTCGTCCACGAACCAGAAGGCATGGCCCCACTCGTTGAGCCCCACATTGGGGAGAATCATCATCGGCCCCACGACCGCCGCCACTAAGGGAAACTAGACCGCCTTGCTGAACTGCGGCAGCCGGGTCATGGCATACAGATACCAGGAGACGCCACACGTGATGTACATCGGGAAGGTGAAGTAGAACGCGATGATATGGCTGGCGGTGAAGCTCGTATCCCGAATGATCACCTGATGCCACGACGCATCCTGCTCGAGGGTGTAGCTCCCCGCCCAGTACACGCCGAAGACGTAAATCGCGGCCCACATCATGAAATAAAAATACCGCTTGAGCTCCAACTTGGGGGCCACGTTGGCTACGTTACGATCCCGGGTACTCCAAATCCACCCCCAGGTAGCGACCGCGAAGATGATGTTCGAAATCACGTTAAAGCGCCACAAGCCCATCCACACCGTTTCGAACTCCGGTGTCATCGAATCCAATCCGTGTGAGTACCCAAACATGCGCTGATACATGACCTCCGCGCCCACCGCGAACAGCATGGTGAACCAGCCAATCTTGAGGGGCCTCGAGTCGTACCAGAGCGACATGTCATACCCACGGTCGGCACCTCCGAATGTTATAGCCATGTTCCTTACCTCCTATTAAAAGAGAAATAGAATGAGAAACCCTGGAACTGTTCTTGCCTCTCCTGCTTCCGACCAAGGATTCGCTGGAGGGCTGCAATCAACACCTCTTCCCGACTGAAATGGACTCCCCCTCCGGCTGGCAAGGAATTAGGACAGTTCCTACAGTGTGCTCTGGTCCGTCCCCTTCACCACGCCGCTTCCGGCGAAGCGAGGACTCATTGCAGTTTCGACCATGGCCAGTTGGTCCAGAATCATTTCGTGCTCTCGCTTGAGAAGGGCAACTGGATCGACTGTGAGACCGTTTGCCTACGACCTTGAGACACCATCTTCGCGAGTCCCCTCTACGGAAGCTCGAACGTGCTAACACAGGAACCTTCTTCCTCACATTCACTCTATCGAAAAGGAAAGTGGACCACACTGGGATTGGTCAGTCCGGTCTATGATTCATGTCAGCACTTTGGGATAGGCCATTGGACCTATGCCTGTGATGACCGGGCGAGGGGCGCGTGGCGAGAAGACAGCTTCCTTGTGGAGCGTGGCTTGGCGGGTTGATCTGGTTCATCTGGTCTATCTGGTTTATTTGGTTTGTCTCGTTTGTTTGGTTGAACAAGATCAACTAGATGAACAAAACAAACCAGATGAACGAGAGCAACGAGACAAACCAGAGCAACCAGCCGGTTCTCACGCTTCACGTTTCACAAATAACGTTTGACGGTTTATGGTTCAGTGCCGGGCAATTCTGGCGAGACGGTCAGGTTTCAGCAGCGTGATGGCCCTTCCATCGATGGTGAGCAACCCCTCATCCCGAAACACACTGAGCAGGCGGATGGCGGTTTCAACCGTGATCCCGGCCATCTCAGCCACTTCTTCCCGTTTGAGAGTGAGCCCAACCTGGACTCGATCGGCGCTTTTTTTGCCGAATCGGTCGCCGAGTTCCAAGAGCAGTCCGGCCAACCGCTCGCGGGCAGTCTTGAACGTGAACTGGTCGAGCTGATCCATATTCACCCCAAGCTCATTACTGAGGAGTTGGATCAGCTTGATCGCCAGTTGGGGATTCTGGTGGATGACCGCGAGATAGCGCTCCTTGTCGATGACGCAGACTTGAGAGGGCTCCAACGTCTCGCACGTCACCTCGTGAAGCGCCCGCTCGCCGAATGCGTGTTTCTCGATCAGCTCACCAGGGCCCAAGATCCGGACGATCTGCCGCTGGCCTCGTGCCGAAGAACGAGTCAGCTTGACCTTGCCCGCACACAACAAATAGAGGCCCAAACACAAGTGGCCTTCGTAGAAGACGGTCTGGTGAGGCTCGTAATCGAGGGAATGTTTGATTTTCTGAAATTCGGCGAGGTCGTCTCCTTCGAGGTCGCACAACACCGCCTTCGTGCGAAGCGCGCAGGTGTCGCAATTCCCGATGAGACAGGGCTTCCGTTTCACGACTTGCCGATCATTGTGGCGGCACGGCACCGTGCCATCGAACAATGCCTCGAAGCAAGTCGATTGTACATTCATCATTCAACATTCGCCCCTCACGGCATTCTAAGATTCGGACACCACTCCACTTCGGCTTGTATCGCCATCGCCTTCAATAGAGATCGAATGGGCGGGGCGCCGATCTCTCGCACGACTTGCGGTCAGCGCGTACAGATGGACTGGCAATGGGAGCCGCAGGCGCGATGCGGGCAGCTGCCCGCATCACCGATCCTCGCGGCTTGACGCGCGTAATGGGCCTGAGGGTCGAGTTCAGCCAGGCTTTCGCGGTAACACCGCAGCGCGCTCAAAAACTTCGTCAGACCTTCGACCGGTCGTTCATCGATCGACGCCTGGACATCCGGAAGCTCGGCCGCCGCGCCGATCAGTCGCTCCACGAGGTCGGACGACAGAGACAGATCTGGAAAGATCGCCAGGTATGCCGACGTCCGGCTTGATCTCCGCCCTGCGCAAGAGCCCCGCCGGCGACTCGCCATCCGGCGTCATCGTCACAGGGCGCTTGCCCCCGTCTCGCCGGTCCTGACCCGCACCAAGGAGCTGAGATCCGATACGAAGATCTTCCCGTCCCCGATGCTGCCGGTCCTCGCGCTGAGCATAATGGTTTCGATCACGCGCGGCACCAGATTATCCTCGACGAGCACTTCGATCTTCACCTTGGGCACAAAGTCGGTCGTGTACTCGGCGCCCCGGTACGTTTCCTTATTCCCCTTCTGGCGTCCGAGTCCTTTGACTTCCGTGCACGTCATCCCATGCACACCCATTTCCACCAACGCATCCTTGACCGATTCCAACTTGAACGGCTTGATGATGGCTCCAACGATCTTCATGTCGATACCTTTCTCCCAGACTCACCCGCGAACGCTGATCGTACATCGTGACGGGAATCGCCGGCTGATTGTTTGGTCCATTGTGGCACGGTCCGTTTACTCATGTGAATAGGCCTGCTCGTTGTGCTGGCTGAGATCCAATCCTACTTGTTCATCTTCCGACGAGACCCGCAACCCGACCACCGCATCGACCAGCTTCAGAATGATCCAGGTGCCAACCACGGAGAACAGCGTCAGCGAACCCGCCATGATAGCCTGAGTTCCCAGCAGCCCCGCATTGCCAAAGAACAGCCCGTCAGCCCCGGCGGCATTGATCGCCTTGGACGCGAACAACCCTGTCGCAAGGATGCCGAACACGCCGCTCACACCGTGAATGCCCACGGAATCGAGCGAGTCGTCGTAATAGCTCAGCCGCCCCTTCCAATAGACTGCGTAATAGCACAGCAACCCCGCCGCGGCACCAATGAGGATCGCGGAGAACGGGCCGATATACCCGGAAGCCGGGGTCACGGCGGCCAGCCCGGCCACGACGCCGCTCGCCACCCCGAGCACGGTGGGCTTCCCACGATGCATCCACTCCACCACCATCCACACCATCGCCCCCGCGGCCGCGGCTGCCTGCGTCGCCAAGAAGGCGCTCCCGGCCACCCCATTCGCCCCCAACGCACTGCCCGCGTTGAACCCGAACCAGCCGAACCACAACAGGCCGGTCCCCAACATCGTGAAGGGAAGGTTGTGCGGGGGCATGTGATCGGAGCCCCATCCCGTGCGCTTGCCGATCACGATGGCGCACACCAGCGAGCTCACGCCGGAGGTGATATGCACCACCGCGCCGCCGGCAAAATCTACCGCGCCCATCTGCCCCAACCAGCCCCCGCCCCAGACCCAATGGGCCACCGGAACATAAATGAACAGGGACCACAGGCCCGCAAACAGCAGCAGCGCGGAAAACTTCATGCGCTCGGCCACCGCCCCGGTAATCAGGGCCGGCGTGATGGCGGCAAACATGAGCTGGAATAACATGAAGACTTGGTGGGGAATCGTGGGGCCGTAGATGGGATGCGGCGCGCTGCCCACCCCACTCAGCCCTATCCATTCAAGGCTTCCGATGAGCCCGCCCTGATCAGGACCGAAGGCCAGGCTGTACCCGACAGTAATCCAGATCAGACTGACCAGACAGAGTACGACAACGCTCTGCATGATCGTCCCCAGGATATTCTTGCGTCGAACCATCCCGCCATAGAAGAGCGCCAAGCCAGGCATCGTCATCGCCAGGACGAGCGCGGTGGAGGTGAGGACCCACGCGGTATCGCCGGTGTCTACTTTCAGAGCCTCACCCTCTGCCCCAGCCACAGGAATCCCTACCAGCGATCCCAGAAATAATCCCACTCCCAAGCACAACAGGATGCCGAAACGTTTGTATCCGCCCACAGTCTGCCTCCTTTGAGTTAAAAAATGATCACCGGCTAGTGCAGTGCGTCATAATCTGAGACGCACCCCGATCGCGCGCCACTCCTCCTAGACACCCGGAACACATGAACTGGCAGGGAGAAGATGGCGGGCACCTGATTCAGCAGCGCGTAGAAACTGACGCTGCCTCCCTTCTTGTGTCCGGGAACATCATTTCGATTCACGTCGGACGCCAGCACATCCACCTCACGGAGCAACTGATCGGCCACGGGACGAGAAAAAGAATCGGTACCATAAACTAACTCTGGTCACGCCTGCAATAGGGCATTTCCCTGAGATCCTCCCCTTCGATGCGGAGATTCAGATGCCGCATCATCTCTCACGATCGGCGCAGTCGACCCCTTTTCTCAGTACCCCGGACGGCCGAATCTCTCAGGAACTCGTCATCGCCTGAGCCTGACACTCACCAGGCGTCATATAGACTGATAGATCCCCATTGCCCTCTGTATCCTCCAGTTCAGCTTTTTGAGCTGGCACGATCGCCCTGATCGAATCTGACCAGCCCTTCGGCGAGTCCAAACCTGGATAGCCCGTAGATGAGCCACTTCGAGGGATCGACGTTGTACCACAGGGGTCCGTTCCGATAGTCCCGCGGAAAGGCGTGATGGTAATTATGGTACCCTTCTCCCAGTGTGATCAGCGATACCCACCAACTGTCCCGACTGGAATTGGACTGACTGTAGGGCTGACTGCCCCACAGGTGACAGATGGAATTGATGCAGAACGTGGAGTTCAGCACCAGAAAGACCCGCCCGACACCGGCCAGCAAGAAGCAGCCCACGCCGCTTATCCAGCCGTCGTAGGCGTATCCCACGAGAAACGGCAGCGCCAGTCCGGACAGGACGAGGGAGACGTACCAGCGGTGCTGCCACATCACCACACAATCCTCACGCAACCAGAGCGCGTATCGTTCGGTCCGGTATGGGCTTTTCGTGAGAAACCAGCCACAGTGGCTGTACCAGAATCCTCTCGTCGCGTTGTAGGGATCCTCCTTCTGGTCCACACGCGCATGGTGCCGAGCATGATTGGCGCCCCATTTCAGCGCCGAGTTCTCCAACGCCCAACCGCCCGCGACCAGGCGCGCCACTTTGACCCAGTCGGGACACCGGAAGCTGCGATGGGAAATCATCCGGTGGTACCCCACGGTGATGCCCAGTCCGCTGATGAGATAGAGGATGCCACCCCATGGCCCAGTCCAGCCGCGTATAGCCATGGACGTAGCCGAAGAGCGGCACCGCGATGAGAGCCGTCAACGTGACCAGCGCAAACAGCGCTGCCGTCGGGATATCCAACGCTCTTTGGCCGTTCTCTGCGCCTGCATTCAGGTGATGACTCATAGTCGAACCCTCTTATCCTTTGGACGTCGTCTGGCTCGGCCTTGATTGAGTCGGCAGCCTCAGGCTGGGGCACCAGTCGATCTCCGCCAATGTGGCCACGACCTCAAAGCCCTTCTCTGGATAGATCGTCGTCCCTTCCTGAGCCATCCCCATGCAGGGCGTGCAGATGAACTGACAGGGCACCGGACATCGATGCGTTTCACATCCGACGAGGGTATTGAAGAGCGCGGCCTTCTCCCTGCAATAGTAGGCTGGATCGTGAACAGCCAAACTGTCCCGATAGCAGGCCAGCCGTTGCCACAGCTTGGTCAAGCTTGAAATCCGCTTGGAGTTGACGCTCGCCCAGGCTCCGGAGAGTCGGACCGCTTCACCCACGAGCTGAACCGCCGAATCCATTCCCGTCGGCAACGAGGGAAAGATCGAAATCGCAATCCTTTGATTGTCAACCCATTCCATCGTGAAGCTCGGAGCCTGCCGGGCTAAACTCAAGGCCCGGGAGCTTTCTTCGTCGACGTGATACGGAATATGGACGACGAGATGCATCGTGGCTCCCGGAGATCTTCTTGCGCTCACATGCGGTTTCGCTGACCTGCACTCACTAACCCGAAACATCGTCCTGGTGAATACTCGCTCCGCAGTCGCCTTCCTTTACGGCACAAGCTGTGACACCGTCGTGCCTGCCGTTTCCTGGGCATCCCGCGCGCAACGGAATCCCATCCAGTTGATCTTCGTATTCGGATCAGTTCCATTCCGCATCGCGACTCGCATAGTCGTCGTGCTGTCCATCCACCCACCACCCCGAAAGGCTTTCTGGGTCCCAGTCTCCGGGCCTTTGGGGTTCCGATCAGGCGCCGTTTTGTAATAGTCCTGGTCGTACCAGTCCGCTACCCATTCGGAGACGTTCCCGATCGTCTGATAGAGCCCGTAGGGGCTCACGGCATTCTCATACTTATCGACCGAAATAATCGGTGGGTACAATAACAGCCGTTCTGGACGATCCCGCACCGGACCTGAAAGGCCGGTTCTCCAAAAATTCGCCCTGCTCGGCCCCGCATATTCCTTGCCCCAGGGAAAGAGCCGCCCGTCCACCCCGCGCGCCGCTTTCTCCCATTCCGCTTCCGTCGGCAGCCGCTTGCCTGCCCACTTGCAGAAGGCATCGGCGTCATACCAGGACACGTGCATGATGGGATGGTGCGCCATCGGCTCCTGGAAGTTTCCACCGTCATACCGCCAATCCAGTTGAGGTGGGCGGTTCGTGGCGAGCACGAACTTGAGATACTCCAGCGCCGTGGTTTCGTACTTGCCGATCTCGAAGGCATCCAGATAGACGCGCCGCTGCGGCGTCTCGCCGCGATACGCGAGCCGGTCCGTCTTCTTATCGCTGCCCATCACAAACTCACCGGCCGGTACGAGGACCATGTCATCCTTGGCTTTCCACTTGGCCACGCGTTCTGCGGCGATCGTTTTACCTGCCTCAGTCCACTCCATCGTAATGTCCTGAATGTCGAGCCCCCATGCGACGTTCGCGACCACCAAGGACACCGCCACGGCGATGATCGAATTCACCACACGATTGACCGTCACCAATTTCTCCACTCTCGATGTATGCATAATTCGGCCTCCTTGTTTTCGCAGCTCTCAGCATTCAGCCGTCAGCAGCTTATGGGGTCTTCGTCAGCTGATAGCTGACGGCTGACAGCTGATGGCTTGTTTCCGACTTCGCACAACGCAATCCCGTCAAATAACTTTTCCGATCCGGCGCGCCGGCATTGCGCCCGGCGGATCGCGCAACCTCCGGATCTTCGTTCCACGATCCACCACGGAACACTTTGAGTTCGCCCGCAGCCGGCCCCGTCGGATTGTCCGACAGGTTGCGTTGGTAGTACTCGGGATCGAACCAATCCGACACCCATTCACTGACGTTGCCCGCCATCTGATACACGCCGTAGGGACTGACGCCCCTGTCGTACCGATTCACGTTGGCCAGGGGCGGATACTTAAACCCGCGCTTCGAGCCCGGATGCGCGATATTGCTTTTTAGCCACCCGGCTGGTTCGTTCCCCCAGGGAAAGAGCCGCCCGTCCTCCCCTCGCGCAGATTTTTCCCATTCCGCTTCGGTCGGAAGCCGCTTCCCCACCCACCGGCAATAGGCAGTGGCATCCTCCCAACTCACTCCGATGACCGGATGCGACGCCATCTTTTCGAGAAATGGATCCTGCATCCAAAACGGCGGCCAGGCCGTTCCTGTGGCCAACACGAATCGGAGATAGTGGACGTTGGTGACCTCATACCGGTCGATTTCGAAGGCGTCGAGGGAAACGGGCCGCTGCGGCTGCTCCTGAGGTCCGGCTGCGCGATCCACCTTGGGATCGCTGCCCATCAAAAACGCTCCTCCCGGCACAGGGACCATGCCCTCGGGAACATCCAGCAACGCCAACCGTTCCAACTCCCAGGGTTGCGCCCAGGGGTCGTGCTTGGGAGTCAAATGATCGGCATGCACCGCGGTACTCGACACAAGACCCCACGCCAGCAGACCCGTTGCCAGGGCTACCCCGATTCGCCGCGCCGTGATGTCGTCGTACCGTGCCATTCGTGATCCGTCGTTCCTCTTCCCTACCGACTCCTGTCTCTCTTCTAAGAAGACGAGGGAGCCACACGTTACGCGCAGCTCCCCCGTCTTGACCGATACTCTTCCGTTGTCGACTACTTCATCGCCGTCGGAATAGCGTGAGGCTCGGGCTGCACATCCGCACGCTTGGCACCCATTCCCTGAGTCCCCAGCGGTTGGATCCGTGAGTCACCGACAGGCAACACACGGAGGTAGCCCCATTGCCCTGACTGCGTGTAGGGCAGCCGCGCATTGGACCACACGAAGTCTCCCACCTGACGATACGGGCCGCCCGCACCGCCACGGATGAAGACATCGAGGATCTCGGACCCGGCGTACTCCACCACACTGATCATATCGGCACCGGGCATGTAGGGCTCGATCGGCCACTCATGGCCTTCGACCCCAAACATCCCGTTCTGTTCGCTGTTCGCGCCGATCACGTGGATGCGGACCGCGTCGCCGGCATGCGCCTGGATCAGAGGCGTCACCGGATCTTCGGGCTTGTCCACGACGCAGGGCTGGAAAATCTTACCCAGCGAGCAGCCTTGTTCCTCACGGAACTTGTACGGTTCCGCGCGATAGTTGACCGACGTCAACCCGGCCACGTTTTGCACGTAGGGCATGAACGCGGTCCCGATGATGTTGTCCTCATCCTGGAAGAAGAGGGCCACATCACGATAGCTCCGCTTCCCGACGTTCTCCGGCAGGCTGGCATCGACGATGACGTCAGCACGCCACGAATTCTTCTGCGAGATATCGGCCCCGGTCACCGGGTCCCGATACTGGGAGCCCTTCGGACCAATGACCACCGCTCCATACAACCCGTTCCGCGGATTCACGACGATGTTCCCACCGTCCCACACCAGCGACGTCGTTTCCTTGTTGGAAGGATGCGCATAGAAGGTGTAGGTGCGGCTCTCGCCGGGGGCAATCGTTTGATCGCCGGGGTTGTTCCCGACGTTCAGGCCCAGGCTGTCTTTCGGATCGAAGGCCAGGCCCGGCGCAAAGAAGGACGCCCGGCTTGCCTTCATCTTGTTTTTCAGATTGACCTTGATGCAGTCGCCCAGATTGGCACGCAACGTGAGCGGATTCGGCATCACATTACCCACTACCGTGGTCGCTTCCTCTTCAAGCGCGTAGATCTTGCCTTCCGGCACCGTCATTTCGATCTTGCGCTCGAAGTCCACCTCGATCACATCCGGCGCCTTCGGGTGGAGCTTCAACGGACGGTCCAACGACACGACGTTGAAGCTCTTCACCGGGGCATCGGACGGACAGACGGAACTCGGCGTCGCAGGAATCCCGAGAGGATTGGTTCCCCTGGGCAGCGGCTTCAGATCCGCCGCTTCCTTGTCGAGCACGCGGATCAATCCCCATCCCCCTTCGGCGAAGTGTGACGTTCGGCCGTTGAAGTGGATGTAGTCGCCCGGCATGCCCTGGAATCCTCCGGCCTTAGTGACGAGGTCATACCGTTCGGCGATCCCGATGTGAATCGAGTTCTTCCGATTGGCATCTGCCGCATACCGCTCCGTGAGGAAGGTATGGCCTGAAATGGTCCAGACGTGGGACTCGTTCATCAGCTGGTGCAACAGACGGAACACCATGGTGTCCCCTGTATAGGCCCGCAAGAGCGGCGTGCCAGGATCGCCATGGATCGCGCTGCTGAACAGCTTTGACGTATCCGGATTGTTGGACAGACGCTGCGCAAACGGTGCCGCGCGGAAGTTGAAACCGCTACCGGTCGTATGCGTCCCGCCGTTGATGTATTTGTTCGGCGCCGCCATGATTTTTTCCGGCATCTGGAAGGACACGGTCTTGCCGGCTTCCAACGCCACTTCGATGGGCTGCCCTGGGGGATTGCCCGCCTCGATGGTGTTCACCGTGTGCGGAACGGTGTCGTGGATCGACACCATCAACTCACGGAAGCTCCCGCTGACGCCGGCTCCGATCGGCTCGTTGCTATGGATATCGGCAATGGGACCGCTGTACACCAGCTTCCCGTTCTTCGGATCATGATAGGTGGACCCGAACGGTTCCACGATCGTCACGCCGAACCCGCCATGCGGCCAGGTCGTTGCGCCAAACGCGTGGTCGTGCCAGAACACGGTCCCCATGTCGACATCCACCCACCACCGATAACGCACGAACTCCGGCGACGCGAGATCGCCCGCCGGGTGGTTCTGCTTCAATGGCTTGAAGAATGTCACCACCTCGCCCTTAATGTCCTTGATACGGGCCACTTCCTGACAGCTCTTGTCCCGCGGCAATGAGGCCGCCGGATCGTTCCCTTTCTCCAGACAGTCCATCCCAACCATCACTTCCGTGTTCACATGGAACGGCGTGGCGCCAGGCGCCATCTGAATCTTGATCGACGAGGCACCAACCTTCGCGGCATCTTTCAGCTTCGCCACCATCGGCGCCGGCAACCCATGCTTAGTCTTCTTTCCGAACATGGTGAACGGCCGGACCGACATTTCATATTCAAATCCGGAGATCACGCCATCCGAGTTCCCCGTGTCGAACTGGAAAAAGTGGGGATGGATGTTGATCTTGGACGACTGGAAATTCGTGTAATCATCGTCGTCCCACTCGCTCGTCAACAAAACGTCCACGCAGTCATACACGTTGGCGCGGATGACCGCCGGCAGCTTGAGGTCGTCGTTGGCCCTGGTCAAACGTTCTTCTTCATGCAGCACGTAGATCAAGCCGTCCTTGTCCACCATGGCCGGCTCTTTCCCCTGCGCCTTCGCCAGGGTAATCGGCATGCGAACAAAGTGGATGTTGTAATGCTTCCGATTGGCATTGTCAGGGCAGAGACTCCATCGGCCCTGCTCGCCCGGCTTGGCCGGCTCGGAGGTCCGTTCACCGTTTTCGTCCTGGTGAATCGGTTCCAGCCAGGGCGCACCGTTATGGTTCGCCGAGAACGGTACCCGCTTGCCGAAATGCGGTTTGAAGAGCGGCCAGGACATTCTGGCCGTCGTCGGGTCAAAGAGGATGGCCGGTCTGGTGCTATCATCCCACTTGGCTGCCCATGAGTACTTCGGATTCTGTGCGGTACTTTCCCGCTCACCCCTGGCAATGTTGCCATCCCACTTCCAGTCCCACACGGTTGAATCGTAGGCCATGATCTGGCCCTTCTCGTCGGTAGTGTGACCGGGCTGACCCTGCGCCGGAATAAACATTTCGACCCAATCCTTGATGTTCACAATGACGGGATCGGACTTCCAGTTGGTCTTCTGACTCTTCTCGACAATCTTAAATGTCTTACCGAACCAATCGACCGTCGTCCCGATCAGCTTGTCGGACGACACGCCGAGCTTCATCCGGCCCTGCCGATCCGGCAATTCACGCAGATCCGGCATCGTGTCGGTGTGCGCGCCGCCGACTTGCAGCGTGTTGTAGAACCTAGCGTAGCCCCACATACCTGCCACGTAGTGATGCGCGACATGGCAATGGAAGAGAAATTCACCGGCCAGATGCTGGCAACCACCGCCACCGCATTCCGGCTCGAGGTCCAAGGCTTCTGACGGACCGATGACTTCCACGTCCACGCGATCGGACTTCGTTCGGACAACCGGATACTTCACCGGCCCATCCTGACCGAGGAACCAATGCTCTTGTTGATCGGCGCGCGGGCTGCGCTGCCAGCGAATCGTTCCGCTGTGCGGATGGTGGGAGTGGAACACTTCCGATCCACCATGGACCAACCGCCACTTCACGGGATCGCCGAGATACCCGCGCGGAATCGTGGTGGGGGTATCGCCGAACGTGTAGGCACTGTAGGCCATCGACTCATCCTCGAACCCAAAATACTCGTGCTGCAGATGCATCTGGTCGATGCCGAAGGGCTCGCTGCGATAGTTGATCGCACGGCCACCCGGACGATAGGCATCGGTTAGGGGATCGCGCTGCGGGAGGAAGTCGCCCTTCTTATTCAACGGACGGAAGGCTTCGTCGCCGATCTCGTGGTAGAAAATCACGAACTCACGGAAGTCCGGTCCGGACCCGTTATCGATATTCACCTGCCAGCCGCTCTTGGTCTCGGGCGCCGCACCGAGGCCTAGCGCATTAACGTACTTCGAACCTTTGGGCTCGACGATGAAGGCGCCGAAGAGACCCATCACGGTCAACTCACGGTCATGGCAATAGGAATGGAACTGCCGCACCCCTTCCTGCATCTGCGGATGGATGTACCACTCGAATTCCTGCGCCTTGCCCGGAGCCACGATGGAATCAGGATTCGTCGTCAGGGCCGGTTTGCCGGTCGCACTCACAATCATGCTGGAGGCGCTGATGAACAAACTGCCATCCTCGCTCTCCATCTGGTTGCGAAGGGTCATTTTCAAACAGTCACCCTGGTTGGCACGGAGCACCAAGGGCTGAATCATATCGCCCTGCAACCCGGTAGACACGGCTCCAGGATCGAAGCCATCCTTGTCACGAGACTCTTTATTCTTCGCTTCCTCACCACGAACCTTGTCGAGGTCCTGAGTCAGCGCATACATGTAGCCCGGATAAAAATCGAGCCAACGGTTCAAGGTGATCTCGATGTTGATCATCGAGACATCGTACTGCTTGATCGGCACACCGGCCGGGCATTTCCCGCCCGACGACATCACTGGCTCGCCTTTAGACCCATCCGACATAAGCAGGAAGCTGCTGCCATCCTGGCCCATGTACTGATGCATCATCGACATCTCGTTGAACGCCCCGGACGTCTGCTGTGCCTTGGCATCTTTCTGCGCCTGCTGTTCGAGCTTCTCCATCAGACGATGGTGCTGCATCTCCATCTTCGCTGCGTTGCCGGCGCGACCCTCGATGGCGTCTTCCACCACCGTCTGCCCCTTCAATTGCTGAGTCCAACCCGGCATCGCAACTGGAGAGGCATGCCCTAGATGAGATTCCTCTTCTGTTCCCGCCGCAAACAGCCATGGTGTTGCCACCAGACTGCCGGCCAGCAGGACGCTCTGCAGCATCAGCGCCAACCCCGTACGCCGCCGCCTCCCTGTTGGTTGAAACACATAACCCTTCATAGTACGGCCTCCCCTGTTATACCCGGCCTCACCAGGTGGATGGTTGAAATCGAACTACTCGTCGCGCGTGAACCAATTCAGTAATTTGTCGATCTGCTGATCTGTTGAATTTCCGACCAATCATCAGATCAACAGCTCATCGGATGTCTTCCGTTTCAAGTCCCTGGGCCTCTATTAAGTGCTGGTGAAGGTTTCCTCCTTGCGGAGGAGAGGGTCATTCGGAGGCCGGTCCTAATCACCCAGACCTCCACCAGCAACGATACGTATCCGCAACTTGCGTGCCTCGATGCAGACATCGGCAGGAATGAGCCAGTTTTCACGCGCCAGTCCTCGCGATTCACAGTTGACGACAGCATGAAATCGATACGCGTGCGTCGGTCAAATTTCCACAAGCCTAGACAGTCATGCACCGTCTGAAATGCCAAGCGATGTAATTTCAATCAGATAGACTGTCTAATATCTTGGACAGTTGTTATGGGAAGATGGGGCGGAAACGGACAGATCTCAGGACCCTGAACAAGAAAATGAAGCGTGAGAAACGGCTGGTTTATCTGGTTTGTTTTGTTCATCTAGTTGGTCTGGTTCAACCAAATACACGAGACAAACCAAACAAACCACAAACGAAGAGGGTGGTTTTTTCCAGCATCCTGCTGGAGAGTTAGGCAAGGTGTCAGCTGAGGGAGTACTAACAGGCGAGACGGACGAGGGTTGATCTGGTCTATCCGGTTGAACCAACCAAACGAGACAGACCAGATCAACAAGAGAGACCAGCCGGTCCTCGCGCGTTACGCGTCACGCATCCCATAGGTACGGAGCTTATTATAGAGGCTGGCCCGGCTGATCTTGAGAAGCTTGGCGGCCTTTGCACGATTGCCTCCCGTTTGCTGGAGTGCCTGAAGAATCCGTGCACGTTCCGCCTGGCGGGTGGCCTCGCGCGCAACGGTACGGAGATCGTGTCCTGCCGGTTCCGATCCCATCGCCACAATATCCTTGCAACTGAGCTCGGGACCGGTGGTGGTGACGACCGCCCGTTCAAGATAATGTTGCAGCTCCCGCACATTGCCAGGCCATGAGGCTTGTGTGAGTGCCTGCATCACGTCCGGCGACACCTGCCGGATCGGCTGTCGGTGGCGCTTGCAGGACGCCGCGACGAAGTGCTGCACCAGGAGCGGGATGTCTGCCTGCCGGTCACGGAGCGGAGGAAGAGACAACGGCAGCACCGCAAGCCGGTAGTACAGGTCTTGCCGAAAGGCTTTGGTCTTGACGTGATCAACGAGATCCTTGTTCGTCGCTGAAATAACCCGTACGTCGATCTTAATCGGCTGGTTCCCCCCGACCCGTTTGATCTCCCCCTCCTGAAGCACTCGCAGCAGCTTGGCTTGAAACGTCGCGGTCGTGTCCGCGATCTCGTCCAGGAAGATCGTCCCGCCATCCGCCTCTTCGAAGAGTCCACGTTTGGAGGCA
>JANYBU010000379.1 GCA_025360665.1 Nitrospira sp. | reverse complement strand
GTTCGTCTTGCCGGCGTCAGGCGGATAGACGAAGGCCAGGACGTTCAGCGAGCGTTTGATCAGGTAGCAAAACTCGGCCATCCGGCGCGCGGCGTTCACGCCTGCGACGCCGCCCTGAATGACCACATAGGTATCTTTATTCGCCAGGATACTCATCGGGATCTCCCCTTTTCCAAAGCTGTGATGGGTGACGAGTGATCAGTGATGGGTAGAGATGCGAGAAGCTGGCTCCGGCGGCCATCCAGACTCATCACACATCACTTATTACTTCCCCTGAAGCGCCTTATCGACGATATCGGTGAGCGGCGTATGGCGGTCAAAGACGTTGATGTCGAACCCTTCGTCCTTGAGCGCGCGCATCGCATCGAGCCCTTCCTTCTCACGCGGGCCACCGCGACGCACCCAGATCTTGACGCCCTTGAGCTTGCCCTCGGACTTCGCCTTGCGGAATCCATTGATGATGCCGCCGAACGTCTTCTTCACGTCGGTGAAATTGGCAATCGCGCCTCCGACGATGATGTTCCTGATCCCGGGCAACGAGCAGACCTTATCCGTCAGCACTTCAACCGCCCAGTCTGGTGGATCGCCGGAGTATTCGGCGTAATTGGCCAACTTCCCACCACGTGCGACGACCGCATCGGAGTAATAGATGCTGGCGCCACCGCCGGCTGGAAGCATGGCTGTATCCCCGCCTGGGATCTCGATAAATTTGACCGAGCCCTTGATCTTGGAATCCACCGCCATGACTTCCATTTCGTGCTCGGAATAGGCACGGCCAAATTCTGCGGCAAAGGCAAAGTTCCAATCGGGGTGCCGGAACTTGGCGTCGCCATCGAGCAGCGTCACCGCATCCAATGCGATCAGTTCACTGTCTTGCTCGCGCAGGACCACAGGGTTCACTTCCAAATACTGCGCGTCTTCGCTGTCAAAACAGGTAAACATCTTGCCCGCAAAATCAGCCATCTTCTTCGCCAATGGACCAGTGAAGCCCGCATCCTTGGCCACCTTCTCGAACGCGTCCGCTGATGGCTGTTGCCCGATTTCCAACGCCAGGCGCTTCACGCGATCCCAATTCGATTCGACTTCAATGCCGCCGCAGTTTGCGACCAGAATGTCCGTCCCTTCACGGGTGGATTTCACCGCACAATAATATTCTTCCTTGTGCGGAACCATTTCGGACACGATCACTTGCGAGACTGTAATGCTGCCCACTTGTCGACCGATCATCTCCTTCGTTGCCGCTTCTGCCCCTTTGAAATCAAGATCGACTTTCACCAAGCCGAGCTTGAACCGCGAGCCGAGCGCTTCGTGAGCCTTGACCACCAACTTGGATTTCTTGAGCCATTCATTGACTTGGCCGAGCTTCGTCAATTCGTCAACCGAGGTGACGACGACATAGTTGGGGACCGTGATGCCCCATTTCTTCATCAGCCCCATCCCGGGACCTTCGAGCACCTTCGCCATGACGTCACTCCTTCAGAATGTTGAGAAATAATTGTAAAGGAGGAGGATTCTAACGAAATCGGTTGGGGGACTCAATACATCAGAGGGACTAACCCAAGAGCGCTCAAAGGGCCTAGCGGCGAGGATGGCGGGCGAACTATAGTCTAAGTGATTGAAACTGTGTTGAAATCACCATCTTTCATCACAGATCCTTTGATGTACGTGCGGTAAGAATTATCCTGGAAGGCGGTTGGATTGGCAGGCTGGGCAAAAAAACGAGCTGCGTTCGCTTTGGAGACGGCGAATCATCCGTCCGCAGCGGTTGGGACAGGGTTGACCTTCTTTGCCATAGACGAGATGGCGGCGCTTGTATTGGCCTTCCGTGCCATCCGGTGCATAGAAATCCTTGACGCTTGATCCGCCACTGGAAATCGCCTCTCGAAGCACCGTTTGCATGGTGTCATAGAGCGTGAGGATCGTCGCCCCGCGCAGCCGATTCACCTCACGATTCGGATGGAGCCTGGCGCGAAAGAGAATTTCGTTCGCATAGATATTCCCAATCCCCGCGATCACTTGCTGATGCATCAAGAGCGGCTTCAGACGTCCACACCTGGCTTGCATGAGACGGACGAATTCATCGCGCGGTACCGTGAGGGGATCGACCCCGAATCGGCGAGCACGGTAACGGTCAAGTCCTGCCCGATCGAGCAAGGAAAGCCGTCCGAAACGGCGAGGGTTCCAATAGCGCAGTTCCGATTCACGGCCCCCCGTGAACGACATGCGGACGTGCACGTGCTGCGGGTGTTTCGTCTGCGTCGCGCGAAACAGGAGGAGGCCTGTCATACCAAGCTCCGCGACGGCATATCTATGTTCGCCCTCTTTTTGAAACTTCAGTGCGACGCTCTTGCCGTATCGCTCCACTTCTTCCAGCCGCGCGCCGCGATACCACGAGAGCGTGGGCAATCCTTCTCGAACAATATCCGCTCGTCCAACCCAACACTCGGTGAGCTGTGCGCCGAGAAGATGGACCCGTAGCTGCCGAGCAACGACTTCGGCTTCTGGCAATTCCGGCATCGAGAGAGGTCCCTGTAAAGTGACTGCGCCTGTCCCCAATCTGGCAAATTAGGCCATGAGCAGCACAGAAAAGGCAATGCATGAGGAACATGTAGAGGAAAGAAGCGGGAACACTGCGCCCCTGTTAGGCTGTGGTTACACAGCGGTGGCAGGGCGTGAAGCGGAATTTTTCTTGTCCTTCGCGCGAGCCTCACGTAGAAGGCGAACCTGGGCGATGGCTTCTTCGAGATTTGGGAGAGGCATGGCACCGGGGCGGCGCGTCATGACCAACTTCAGGACCTCAGTATACGTCATCCCTCGAACAGAACAGAGATAGGCCATGACCACTGACACGGACCGGCCCATGCCGGCGCGGCAACAGACCATGACCCGACTGCCTGAATGATGCTGTTCAACCCAGCTCACGGCACGATCTAACAAGACCGGTTCCGCCTCGGCAAACTCCGCAAATGGAATCCTGCCATACAACAGCCGGCTGGGTGGCTCCAATGTATACTCAGCGGCAACGAGGAGCAACGCGCCGATCTTGACCGGCAGTTCTCTCGCGTCGTTGATATTCCCGACCAACAACTTCTCGGTGATCATATGCATGATGCAGTTAGTATAAGAGCGACGCTCTCCAGGTCAAGAGAAAACGTGGCCCCGTTGCAGTCGCTTCCACGTGAACGCTATACTGGCTGCACGACGTCGCGAACTTCTGCACAAGGAGCCTCCCCGATGCCAAACCCAACCGTGAAAGAAGTTGAAACCAGGCTTGCAACCGTCCAGTGCGCCATTTGCAAGGGGTCAAGCTTTGGGATCGATGAACGCTTTATGCAGGCGGACGGTGAATGGCGAGGCATCTGCAGAAAATGCTACTATACCTTCCCAATTTACACAGATATGGAGTTCTACCTGCGCACACAACCGGATATTCCCTACCGGCTTAAAGAAATGTCCTGTCCGACCTGTAATCATCAAGGCGTAAGCCTCAATTTTCGCATCACCATGTCCGTCCGGGAATCCATCTATTTCCTGACCTGTACCTCGTGCCAAAACACATACCCGGAGCGTTCCTCCCTTGAAGCATTTGAATAACTCCCCTTTTCATCCCCTGCGTGGTGTATAATTCCCGTATGAGTGAGACACCCAAAACTCCCCTCGCCAAGGTCCCCGAAGCTCCCGCTCCAGAGCCAGTAGCCAAGGTAAGAAAAGAAATCCCGCTCATTGCCATTCAAGACGATGGCGACATGATCGCCGAAGAAATGGCCGAGATGTTCGACGAAGACCGGGTGTCGCATCAGCACGGTAGCTCGGAACCTGAGGCGGATTAGTCCTCGCCTCTTCTAACCATCCTCAGCCATCAGCCTTTCTGATCCTATAGCAGGTGCCCGCTTCTGCCCTGCTCAAACGCTTCGGCTCGACAGCACTAAGCCTTTCATCTGCTCGGCTGCGGAACTCGTTCCTTCCCAGGCTTCGCCTGAAAGGAACTTCAAACAGTCCTCGCCGTCCGCCTTCGGCGACCGCATCTGTTCGGCAAGTGCGGTGCCCTCGCCTACGCGATTCTCGATGCAGAAGCGGGCACCTGCTATGTGCTGCTGCTCGAAAGAAATAAAAAGGCGACAAGACGCTCACAGACCCGCCGCCTTATCAAAGGATGTGACCTCGTTGATGAGACTGTGTCGAAAATCAGCGCCGAATACCGTCCAAGAAAAAGTCTCCCGACCCCATATCAGCAGACCCTGCCAGTAACTCGCGCTTAGTTGGCCCCATGCGAAAGTATCCAACCTTCAGTTGCCACAATCGCTACCTCTTCAGTGGTAAGGCCGGATAGATCGAGCAGGCTCTCTAGTTCTTGACTTCGGTCGGCCTGCCGAACATGGTCAGCACAAGCGAGAGCATCCGATTCATCCGTCTGGGCGACGTCGGCGGCACGGATAGCACTTGGGTAAGGCTCGATCATAACGTGAGCATCGCTGTAGGCATCGTCATGAATGGAGCGACCATCGAAAGGCCAAACAGCCACACGAACGTTGCGGCCGGCGCACAACACCAGCAACGCTCGTATAGCAAGAATGCCAACCAGGCTCTGCCCGCCAACCGTTCCATTGTCGCCAACTCGATTGAACGGCTTCGGAGAGCCCGTTCCGGATGCCGAGCGGCGCAGTTCAGTGAGGCGGTAGCAGGCGGGCTCTCCACTCCGTGGGTTGCGTTGTGGCAAACCGTACAATTGCGACTTGGTAGCCGAGTAGAAGTATGGCCTGCCACCTCGTGAGACAAGCCACTCGTTGAACGGACGCGCGAAGAGCTTCGGATGACCCAGTTGTGGCGCACCTTCACCATAGCTTCCGGTTGCAAGGGAGTCGACGATCTGCCGCCACATTTGGCCGCCAAGACCGAGTTCGTTGACAAGACCGAAAGGTACACCGTACTGATGGTCTTGGCCGAAACAGACTCGCTTCCCCCGACGAGAAGCGGATTCGAGGCGCCCAGCCAACTCCTCAACGAGATCGCTCCGAGTGAGCCTCCGACCGACGATTGATGGAGGGTCGTCAATGGAAGCCGCTGCGAGTCGAATCGCATTGCGCTGCCCACGAGCATCGAACGCACCCGAGTAGTCGGCAAACAGGTACTCGTCGAAGATCATCAAGCTCCACGGCAGGCTAACTATTGAGCATACCGACCGTCATAGTATGCCAACACAGATTGCAAACTAGGGGTGATTCTTGCGCGGGTTCCATCACTTGTCAACGCTCTCCAGTAGTAATAAGTTTTCTGCGCTCCACTCTGAGTAGGGACAGGCCTATCAGCGGTCTGTTCCCACCCTACTTTTTTGGCTCTTCTCCTTGGTGAGTGGGTAAACAAAGCGCGAGAAACGGCATCTTCAGGGGGAGAGGGGCGTGAATGCTGCGTGTGACGGGGTCTGGAAATCTGGCATGATGGCCGGATGCACACACACCGACGCCTCTG
>JANYBU010000358.1 GCA_025360665.1 Nitrospira sp. | reverse complement strand
CACACCGGCCGTCCGCATCACCCTTGAAGTCGCGCTGCACCTTGGTGAAAACCGCGTTCGCGGCATCGCGATGTCCACGACCGACGGTCTCACGCGTGGGATGGATGTGCATGATACCGGGGCGCCGATTTCTGTCCCGGTCGGCCGCGAGACATTGGGGCGACTGATCAACGTGTTGGGCGAACCAGTCGACGAGATGGGACCCATCAAGACGACAAAGACCTATCCCATTCACCGGCCTGCGCCGCGCCTCGAAGATCAGGACACGAAGACCGAAGTCCTCGAAACCGGCATCAAGGTCGTCGATCTTCTCGAGCCGTACAGCAAGGGCGGCAAGGTCGGCCTCTTCGGCGGTGCCGGAGTCGGCAAGACCGTCATCATCATGGAGCTCATCAACAACATTGCCTTGCACCACGGTGGATTCTCGGTGTTCGCCGGCGTCGGTGAGCGGACCCGTGAAGGCAACGACCTCTGGCACGAAATGCAGGAGTCGAAGGTCATCGATCCCAAGGACTTCACCAAGTCGAAAGTCGCGCTGGTCTATGGCCAGATGAACGAGCCACCTGGCGCGCGTCTCCGAGTCGCCTTGACCGGACTGGCCGTCGCCGAATATTTCCGCGATGAAGAGAACCAGGACGTGCTGCTCTTCGTGGATAATATTTTCAGGTTTACCCAGGCCGGTTCAGAAGTGTCCGCATTGCTTGGCCGTATGCCGTCGGCCGTTGGCTATCAGCCCACCCTCTCGACTGAGATGGGGCAACTACAGGAACGCATCACCTCGACCAAGCGTGGATCGATCACCTCGGTGCAAGCCATCTACGTGCCGGCAGACGACCTGACCGACCCAGCGCCGGCCACGGCCTTCGCCCATTTGGACGCGACCACCGTGTTGTCGCGGCAATTGGCTGAGCTGGGTATCTATCCGGCCGTCGACCCATTGGACTCCACCTCACGTATTCTCGACCCGCAAGTCATCGGCGAAGATCATTATAAGGTCGCACGAGGAGTTCAGTCTGTGTTGCAGCGGTACAAAGATCTCCAAGACATTATCGCCATTCTCGGCATGGACGAATTGTCGGAAGACGACAAGATGGCGGTGGCCCGCGCACGAAAGATCCAACGGTTCCTCTCGCAGCCGTTTCACGTCGCCGAAGCGTTCACCGGCTCGCCAGGCAAGTATGTGAAGCTTAAGGATACGGTGCGAAGCTTCAAGGAAATTCTCGATGGCAAGTATGACCATCTCCCGGAACAGGCGTTCTACATGGTCGGCCCGATCGAGGAAGTGATTGCGAAGGCGGAAAAGATGGGGGTTAAGGTATAAGCAGACGGGCGCTCTTGTGCTCGCAGACCGCGCACGATGAAACGGTGCTCGGTCGATGCGCGCACGTCAGAGCATCCCGCCAGCTCATACCTTTTGATGAGCACGTAGGAGAGATATGGCAGGAACGTTATTGTTAGAGGTTGTGACGCCGGAGAAGTTGTTGTTGAGCCAGCAGGTAGATGAGGTCATTGCACCAGGCTCAGAGGGTGAGTTCGGCGTGTTGCCAGGGCACTGTCATTTCCTTTCTACGCTACGCATCGGCGAGCTTCGTTATCGCGTCGGAGACCAGACCAACCACATGGCTATCCTCTGGGGCTATGCGGAAGTCACGCCAACCAAAGTGACGATCATGGCCGAGATCGCCGAGAAGGCCGAAGATATCGACGTCGACCGCGCGCAAGCGTCGGTGGAGAAGGCCGAGCAGCGCTTGAAGGCTGGCGGCTTGCCGTCTGAAGTCAAAGAAGCCGAAATCAGCCTCGAAAAAGCCCGCCTCCGCAAGAAGATCGCCGACCGCGCTCGCAAGACCGGCCAGACTTAACTCTTCTTCAGCTTTCTCGGAGTAAAATCATTGTTGCCGAAGTAGCCTGGCCCAATCTCTTGTGCTCGCGCAACGCGGGGCGTCAGAAGGATGGAGTGGAGCGGCCTGGTGCCATCGTATGGCTGGCGCCCACCGGCGCCTTGATGTCCGACCGCAATCACGGCCCGCTGCGTAGCCTCCCCATCGAGCGGCAGCACATCGTGGCTCGTCCTGTGAGCCACCCCGTTCTCGTCACTCCTCATCGCGTGGCGCATCATAGTGTCCCTTCAAGGACAGGCAGTCAGCGCCAGAAGTACGAGATCAGTGTGTGGACCACGATCCAGGAAAGCCCACCAAGCAGGATCGTCAGGAGCCAATCGCGCATCGTCATATCTGCTGGTCTCCCACGCTATCGCCCGAGGGTCTTGTTGATCGCCGCCTCAATTTCCACGCACTTCTCGATGTCCATCCCGTACTCTCTCTTTTCAATACACTCGGCAAGGGAGGACAGGTCGTTGGTCCCAGCCAGCTGGTGCCAGAGCGCCTTCCCTTGCGCTTCTTCATCCCTATTCTTGATTTCCTGCCACCCGGCAATCGCGGCGACCACCATCACGAGCAGCGCCCATAGGATAAGCCAACGCCGCATGCTGCCCCCCCCTTTCATGCCACCAACTCCGCGATCGAGACCTTCAACGCCTTGGCCAGCCGCCGCACGTCGAGCGACGTGTTAGTGCGCTCACGGGTTTCCAACTGGGCGATGTAGGCGTCGCTCACGCCAACTCGCGTGGCCAGTTTCCGCTGACTGATGCCCATCTTCGCACGCCGCTGCTTGATCAAACCTGACAATCTCCATACCGCTATCGTCACTCTCAGTTAGCATAGGAGTCAAACTCCTCTCCGCCGGGCAGAATGTAGCTCAAGACGTCCCGACGCGCGGTCTGCACGGCGGCGGATGACTGAATATTCCCGTCCGTGGACCTCGCCACAAGGGTGAGCCCTGGCTGCATGATGTCGTCGGGAATCTCGGTCGCTGAGAGCCGTGAGGCCCCTGGATGGACCAGCTCAAGCGACCGGCATCGCTGGCAACCAAGCAGACAACTCGGCCCCGCGGCGGGGGCGGTGTATTTCCTCACGCGCTAACAGCGACGGAACTCGGTGATGATGTCGTCGAGGTCTTCCTTCGTGCAGAGCCTTTCCGTTCGAGCACTTCCACAATCGCAGCTATGTCTCACATGTCCGAGACGGTCGCTTCTTCGATGGACATGGTCTCGCGTGTGGGGCAGCTGTTGTTCATGCGCTCTTAATCATTATTGCTGAAGAATTCTACCAGTTGCCCCCTGTCCTCTCCTGGCAAACAGGTGCCATCGGCAGAAGTCGATATGACACGTCTTCCTCTAAAAGATCTGGGTCCGAGGGGCGAGCCCGCTGACCGAAGGCTCGTCGTAGCAGCGGACCGGCGATTGCGGCAGACGCGTCATGAATAATGCGGGTTACCTTGCGGGTGATTGACGTGAGTGCCCTCGAGCAGCATCACTGCTTACCGCACGCCACTTTCCACAGAGCTCGATCGATGCTACGTGGGACAATTGGTTCCCACTGTTGTTCGTCTGCGGTTCTATAAACCACTCTCCCTTTTCCCATGTTGCTTGAGAACCACGTATATGCAAGCATGCGTGTACGCTCTTCTGTACAGTCGTATTCGTTTTGTCGCTGGATAGACAAGAGCGAATCGCCCGCCACGGCTTGTACAGTCTTATAGTCGTACAATTGCCACATCTTCACCAGATTTCCCTTGCGTCGAATGGTATCTGGATCGACGTACACAGTCAGTCCTGCTTCGTCGTCGCCACTCGTCAACACCCACTCCGCATACACTGGTCCACTATTCAGCACCAGTAGCGTTATCAGGAGCAGTCGTTTCATGTGCCTCACCTTGAACCGTACAGCGTTGACTGCGAGATCACTGCTTGTTGCAGGCGAATTCCCACAGAGCTTGATTAATACTATCTGGTTCAACTGGTACCCAGTTGCCTTCGTCTACGTATGCACCAGCCGGTTCACCGGTTCCCATATTGCCCCAGAAATCCGTGAGTGCAAGCAACCGAAGGCGCTCTTCCGCGCAGTCGAATTGCTTTTGGATCTTCGTAGACGAAAATCGGCTGGGGCTCCTCCCCCCTTGCATTGTCTTAAAGTCAATTAATTGCCACATCGTCACCAGATTCCCTTTTCTGTGAATGGTGTCTGGATCGACGTACACAGTCATTATTCCCGCTAATTGATTGTTTTTCTCAACCGCAATCCACTCCGCATAGGCCGGTCCGCTACTCAGCACCAGGAACGTGATCAGTAACCAGAAACCCAAAAAGTAGGGCAACGGCAGTTTGAGGAAAGGTCCCGCGTGGTACGTGACGGAGCATGGCACCGGGAAGCGACGGTAGGGGCGAATTGAGAAGGACATGGGAGCCTCGCAGGGAGGCGTATTGTAGGAGGGGACTGAGGAAACCGCAAGACGGGGTATTGAGAGATGCTTGTATAGATCGGCGGGAGTGTGTCGGAGCCGCGTGGCTCGACCAGGGGCTAACTGTGCCTTCGGTATCCACTCCCACGCTAGTTTGTGCGCCTCGGCAATCTGGCAGGGGTCATTCGTTTGGCGAGAGCAGCACGATGCTTGGTTTCATTCGTATCTCCGTGTGTTCCGGCCAGGTTGAGCCACATGGATGCACGCACATCGTTCTGCGAAACACCTTGTCCCAGCTCATACAGCCAACCGAGGTGGGACTACGCCGGTGCGTTTTCCTGTTACGCCGCTTGCTCCCACCACTGCCTGCCGTCGCATAGACACCCACCGCCCATCGGCTACATCAGCGCAAGCTGAGCCTGCGCCCACGCGTTGCCCTGGGCGGCGGATTTCTCGTACCATCCCCGTGCCGTCGCGTAGTCCTGCGGTACGCCCCGCCCGTTGGCATACAGCTGCCCGAGTTGGGCCTGCGCCCACGCATGGCCCTGGATGGCGGCTTTCTCGTACCATCCCCGAGCCGTCGTATAGTCCTGCGCCATGCCCCGCCCGTTGGTATACAGCTGCCCGAGGTTGAACTGCGCCTGCGCGTTTCCCTGTAACGCCGCTTGCTCCCACCACTGTCGTGCCTTCTTATAGTCCTGCGGCACGCCCCGCCCGTCGGCATACAGCTGCCCGAGTTGGGCCTGCGCCCACGCATGGCCCTGAGCGGCGGCTTTCTCGTACCATCCCCGTGCCGTCGCATAGTCCTGCGCCATGCCCCGCCCGTTGGCATACAGCTGCCCGAGCTGGCTCTGTGCCCACGCACTGCCCTGGGCGGCCAGCGTCTTCAGTTGTTGCAGGTCTACGTCTGAGATGATGTCCGGTGGGGAAGATGGCGCACGCCCAGGGGCCTGCGCCATCTGTCGCTGCATCGGTTCCAGGCGATCCATGTGCTCATGTGGGGTTTCTGCCGTTGAAGCATTCCCCGGAAGGGTCTCATGTCCATCGGTATGAGTATGAGCAAGTTGGTTGGAAACACCATCTCCCCCACCTTCAGCGTGGTGAACCCGCTCTTCTTCTTTGAATGCTAGTGGCTCATTGCTCGGAAGAGTCTCATGTTCATCCGTATGAGTATGAGCAGGCTTGTTAGACACAAGAGTCTTAGTCTTTGCCGTAGCCGTCCATACTATGACTATGGCAAAGACTAAGACGATTGCCGACATGGCCATCCGCGCAGGGGTAAAAACCTCATTTCCTTCTGGAGGGATAATATCCCATTTCTCATCTCGCTCGGGATCGTAGCGAAACGTGATCCGACAGGAGGGGCACGTCACGATCCCAATAGTCGTAGCGTTGACTCGGAGTACCGAAGCACATACCGAGTTGGGACATCGGGTCGTGCGAGCTTCGTCTCCTGACGGTTTACGCTTGTGCGGCTCTTGCCGCGCACGGCTGGTAGGTCGCCCTTCATCATACCGTTGTTTCAATGCCGGGTTACTGAGCGTGGTGAAGGCCGCGTTAATTTCCCTGGTCTTCTTCTCGGCCTTTGCCAGAAGATCGGGGTTATGATGAAAGCGGTCGGGATGCCAGACTTGTAATAATAGTCGGTAGGCTTGCTTTATCTCTTCGGGAGTCGCTGATTCAGGGATTTCCAGAATGGAGTAATAAGTCTCCATGCTAGACTCTCCAATAAAATGGACATGGGCACCTCGCAGGGGGAGTATTCTAGGAGGTCAGAGATCGAGGATGCAAGGTCAGTAAACCACTCTATGCAACTAGACAGGCCGACTGATCTATCATGATAATAGACTCAATCGTCGAAGGAGGGAGGCCCCATGAAGAGCAAAAATCCTGACCCCCAGCGTGTGGTGGAGCGGAACCTGTCGCCTGAACCTGAGTCCATGCAGAAGTATTCGGATGAGGTGAGGGAACGGATCGCGAAGAAAGCCTACGAACTCTATGAGCAACGGGGGCGCCAGGCGGAGCGCGACATAGAAGACTGGCTGAAAGCCGAGGAACTGGTCCGGAAGGAAATGAACGACCGCCCTGAATGAACGAGCTCCCGTCTCCCTGGCCAAGCCGTTTCGTTCACTGGCCGACCTGCAGGCCCCGGCTAAGCAGATCTTCACGCTCGACTGGGTGGTTCGTTGCGTAAGGCACCGGAAGCGCCTGATCGAAAGAAAATACAGGTGCCAGCAACCTGTCTCGCCGGTCAGTCCATGTTGCACCGCACCTTCCAAAGCCAAACCACCGAACCAAACGGGGCCAAGTCTTCCGATCACACATTCGCCGGTTCCCCGCGAGCGCGGGGATGAATCAGAATAAAAAAACACGCGAACTTGGAGCAGAAGAGGGGATGGAGCCTGTTGATCTTCTGTGCTCGCGCAACGCAAGGGAGTGAATGCGGGACCGACTAGAAGCGTGATGGCCGTGCTCGGCGTTTCTGCAAGGCTGAGTGGTTCTTGTGGGGGAGGAGTGAATACAACATGGCAGGTGTTGGAACAGTTTCTACGCTGATCCCGGTCAACAGTCGGCCGAGGATCACCGTCGTCGCGATGAAGGCACTGCTATTCACCCAGCCGGTCAAGGACTGTGCTCCGAGCAAAACACTGGTCGCACTCAGAAGCCAGACACCGACACCAATGGCCACGAGATACGAAAGTCGCGTGGTATCAGCAACCCTGAGTGCGAGAGCCACTCCCACCGCACCCGTGAGCAGGGCGAGCAGGGAATAGGCAACCTGATCGGTCTGTGGCGTGATCCCGGCGAAGGCAAACGCCAGCCCCGATAGAAAGGTGGTGCCATACACAATCGCGACCCCTCGCAGAATCGCTCGCCACCCGATGGATCGATTC
Organism: Nitrospira sp.; assembly: GCA_025360665.1. Classification (GTDB taxonomy): domain Bacteria; phylum Nitrospirota; class Nitrospiria; order Nitrospirales; family Nitrospiraceae; genus Palsa-1315. Next base: position 15,674 of record JANYBU010000358.1, on the reverse strand, counting down.
CTGTCCGTCATACGGCTCAGGGTACGACCATGACCGGGAGAACCGCTATCCTACGGAATGGGGGGAATGGGATGGGGCCTGTTGATCTCCTGTGGTTGAGCCCCGATCAATCCGACTCGGCGTCTTCTCGACCTCGACCTTAGCCTTGACCTTCCGTGTGACACGCGCAGTTGGGAATCTACCAGGCCTCCCCGTCTCGCTCGTCGCTCTTGTTCATCTGGTTCATTTGGTTCGTCTGGTCTATCTGGTTTCTCTAGTTTCTTTGGTTCGCCTGTGGGTTGGCCTGTCCGGCCAACAAGACAGACCAAATAGACCAGATAAACCAGTCCACCCAGCCCCCTGTTGCAACCGAAAACGCAGGGGTTCCCGGCCTAACGAACGGCGTTCGGGCTTTCCTCATTCATTGCCTTCCGTTCATCGTGTGTGATGACTTTCTTGGTGGAATCTTTTTTGTCTGCCTCCTGCTTCGCGGCGGAAGGAGGGCTGGAGGCCGCGCAGCCGGTCACGGCGAACAAGACTGTTAAGAGGACTACCGCCGTCACAATGGACATGGGACCTCCTTGATCCTGAATGTTCTTGGTGTACCGAACGAGAGCTTAACGCGGACCGCTCTACCCCAATCGGTCGGCAATTCGGACTTGGTTAGCTTGAAATTGTTCCAGAGCCTCTTCGGGATTGTCGATGATGTCACTCGATAGAAGACAATGGTTCCTGAAACATATTTATCCCCCAAAACAAATGATATTTTCATGGATTAGCCTCTGGTTTGCGATACGTAACGTTGAAAATCGTGTCCGAGAGCCACCTCTTGAAGCTGTCGTTATCCTGAAACTCCTTGAATAGCTGGGTGTGGTCCGAGAGCAAGTCCGTCATGACTTTTCGTAGCGCCTTGTCATGTTCAATCCGGGCGTTTTGTTTATCGGAGTGCTGTCGAGCATTTTGATAGGCGCTGTCGGCGGCAACCTTGGCTGGGATTTCTTCCGTAATCAGCTTGTGGACCCGGTCAGCGTCGGTCCATGGGATGTTGCCGAATTGGTCGTTGAAGGTCTTGAGGATATTGGAGAGCCGGTCGAGTTCGGGCTCTGGCTTGTGGCCGCCGCCAGTCGTCGGTACAGGCTCGATTTCCGCATCTGCATCAGGTAGCTGGATCTTCATCACCGCCTTCTTCTCGACACGATAACTATCCATATCAATCGCTTCGAGGATCCCCTTCGAGAGATCTTGCTCCTTTGGTGCCGGCAGCTTGGGCACAAGGAAGTTTAGGAAGATCGACAGCTTCTCCCACTCGGCGTTGGTATAGGGCAGGATCGATGAGAGGAAGCCATAGGCACGCGTGAACGCCTTGGCCTTGCCCTTAAAATCTACCTGCCCGTCCTCGTTGAGCTGTTCTTTATAGACAGCGACGCAGGCATCCAGGATCGGATCGAGCTTGTCGCGGTCGGCCCAGCCAAGGTATAGCGCAACAAGCTGGTCGATCTGCGCCGCTGCATAGACTTGGTACCCATCAAGTGCAGCTTTCAGGTCGTGCAACTTGTTCGGATCGGTTTCTTCACTCAGGATCGTCGTGCGGTAGTAGTCGGCGAACGCTTTCTGAATTGTATCGCTGTCGTTCATGAAATCGAGCACGAACACATCGTGCTTCTTCGGATGGGCACGGTTGAGCCGCGACAACGTCTGTACTGCCTTAATGCCAGACAGGATCTTGTCCACATACATCGTGTGCAACAGCGGTTCGTCGTAGCCAGTTTGGAACTTGTCGGCGCAAATCAGAAATCGGTACGGGTCCTCCTGGATCTGGTCCACGATCTGGCTCGACGGAAAACCGTTAAGCGACGCCTCGGTCACCTTCGAGCCGCCGTACTCATGGTCGCCCGAGAAGGCGACAATGGCCTTGTGCGGACTTTTGCGCTCGGTCAGATAGTCGCGGAAGGCGTGATGGTACTGGATGGCCCGCTCGATCCCGCTCGTCACCACCATCGCCCGTGCCTGCCCCCCGATCTTGTTCAGCGCCAGCACCTGCTCGTGGAAGTGATCCACCATGATCTCAGCCTTGAGGCGAATGGCGTGATCGTGGCTCTCGACGTAGCGGCGTAGCTTCTTCTTCGCGCGCTTGGTATCGAACTCTGGGTCGCCTTCTACCTTCTTTATGAGCTTGTAGTAGCTCTCAACCGGGGTGTAGTGCTTGAGCACGTCGAGGATGAAGCCTTCCTGAATCGCCTGCTTCATCGTATAGCTGTGAAAGGGCCGGTGTTTGGTCTGCCCACCTTCGTCGTACGGCTCTCCGAATATCTCAAGCGTCTTGTTTTTCGGCGTGGCAGTGAAAGCAAAATAGCTCGCGTTCGGCAGGAGCTTCTTGGCCTCCATAATCCGGTTGATGCGGTCTTCCGTGGTCTCATCGTCCTCTTCAGCGCCCGCTGCAGAAAGGACCATGCTGAGCGCCGCAGAGGTCTTGCCGCCCTGGCTCGAGTGTGCCTCATCGATGATGATCGCGAATCGTCGCCCACGCTGCTCGTTGCCGATTTCATCGAGGATGAACGGAAACTTTTGTACCGTGGAGATGATGATCTTCTTGCCGCTCTCGATGAACTTCTTGAGATCGCCGGAGTGCTCCGCATGGCCGACAGTGGCACCCACCTGCGCAAACTGTTTAATGGTGTCGCGAATTTGTTTGTCGAGAATCTTTCGGTCGGTCACGACGATAATCGAGTCGAACACCGGCGCCTCGTCTTTGCGTAATCCGATGAGTTGATGGCCGAGCCAGGCGATGGAGTTTGATTTTCCACTACCCGCCGAGTGCTGGATAAGATAGCGCAGGCCCGCGCCATGCTGACGTGCGTCCGCTAAGAGCTTCCGCACCACATCGAGCTGGTGGTAGCGTGGCCATATCTGCACCGCCTTTTTTCTGCCAGTCTTCTCGTTCTTTTCCTCTACCACCTGGGCGTAATTCTCCAGGATGTCGGTAAGTCCATCGCCAGTCAGAACTCGCTTCCAAAGATAGTCGGTCTTGATGCCGTTCGGATTCGGCGGGTTACCGGCTCCATCGTTCCAACCTTGATTGAAGGGAAGGAACCACGAGCTTTTCCCCTTCAGATGAGTGCAGAACCGCACCTCGTGATCATCCAAGGCCAAGTGCACAACGCAGCGCCCGAATTCGAAAAGTTTCTCGCGTGGGTCACGGTCACGCTTGTACTGCTCCACCGCATCCTCGACAGTCTGCTTCGTCAAGCTGTTCTTCAGCTCGAATGTGGCGATCGGAAGGCCGTTGATGAAGAGACCGAGGTCTAAGGCGCGCTGTGTTTCATCGCGGCTGTAGCGAAGCTGGCGGGTGACACTAAAGCGGTTAGCCTCGTAAAGCCCCTGTGCCTTCTCGTTGCCCAATGAGGGCGTGCCGAAGAATAGATCGTTATGATGCGGGCCGTCCTTTACGCCATGACGGAGCACATCAATGATCCCACGCTTACTGATTTCGCCCTGGAGTCGAGCCAGAAACTTGCGCCTCGTGGGACTGTCATGTTCTAAGTCAAGCGCCTCGATAACCTGTGGCTGGGTTGTGCTTAGGAAAGTACGAAGTTGTGGGAGATCGACGCAGAACTCGCGGTCGTAGTCTTGCGCCTGGCCGAGGATCCACCCTGTTCCTCCGTACCGGGCTCGAATTAGACCGATGCCCTTCCCGGGCAGCGGCGGCTCGCTCGACGGTTGGCCGGTCATTGCTGCGACGATGAGGCTTTCGAGACCCTTCTCGCTGGTGTCCGTTTTCACACCTCGGCCTCCTCGGTCACCGCGTCGAGGTCCGCGTCTTCGATGTCCTCGTCACCCTCAACAAGAGCCTCTACGCCATCAAGGGGTTCGGGCTCATCAGTTTCTTCCGGCAACTTAGCCGCTGCCGCTCGCACGTCCAGCTTGCCGGTCACCACGTCGACGATCAGGCGGGTGCGATATTCGCGGAGGAGGGAGATTTCGCGTTCGGAGTCCGCTGTGGCACAGTCAATATTTCGAACCTCTTGATCAATCCTTTCCAACAGTTGCCGCTGTTCGCTGACAGGAGGTATGAGCACCGGGATTCCCTTGAGAATTCCGGTATTGAGACTTTCCATCGTCGCACCAACGGAGAAGAGCGAGAGGTACTCGCCAACCCATCGAACCTGCAGCGCCTGAATCAGATACGCAGGCTCAATTACGTCATAAGCGACGCGAACGCGGATACTGCAAGTCCCACAGAGCCACCCGACCTCGCGATCTTGCACAAGAGCACAGCGACCAAGCTCGCCACGCCGCGAGAAGATTAGGTCATGCTTCTCCAAACGGTAATTCGACAACCGATCTACCACGGCAGGCGGCACACTGCATCGCGTGTTCTCGACGATACGTCCGCATATCATGTGCGTCGGGTTGATGAGCGGCGTCCCTCCCTCGATGTAGTCGGACTGATGCAGGATGCTACCAAAAGGGCCAGTGCGGAACGAAACCGCTATCTGGCCGAGCTTCCGTACCTCCCAATGCTCCGGCACGTCACCGAGCCAGGGGATGCCGGATGGCTTGAGACGGATGTTCGGGTCGAGGCCTCGGGTGACGGCGCGGTGGATGATGGCCTGCTTCTGCTCCTCCAGTAGCTTGATCAGTTTCTGCTTGGCGAGGATGTACCGCCTGATGCGCCGGTCGGCGTGGTCGAGAAATCGGACGATGGAGGATTGTTCGTCCTTCGGCGGAACCAATACCGGCATGCGCTTGATATCCACAAAGTCTAAGTTCTGACGAAGGCCTGAACCAAAGCCATAAATGATCTTGAGCAAGTCATAGGTGTTGAGGAACTGATAACCAAACTCGTTCGAAACCCGATCCGTGGTTTCTATACACAAGTAGGCCGAGGTGATAATGCCGCGATTCCGAGAATGCCCTATCCGAAGGCTAGTATGGTCGTTCTGTAGATCGGTCGTGCGGACAATGATGTTTCCAGGATTGACGATTTGATATGTCTCGAACGATTCGGGAACGAGGCCGCGTAGCTTTTCTGCCGGTTTCACGATGATGCGGCCATAGCTAAGAGAAAGAACGGTCCTCTCAACCATTCCAGTATTCTTTTCGAGTTTTGGCTTGTACGTGGCTAGTGCGGGTAAGACTTCCCATTTCTCTGGCACCTTACCCAGCCAGGGCACGCCGGAGTCCTTGTAGGCGGGATAGGGCTTGAGGTCGGCGATCATGTCCGCTTGTCCTTGTACAGGCGTCTGGGGCGGGCGGGAGGTTCTACCGTTTCGGATTCTTCCGGCGCGTTCAGGGCATAGAATTCGTGCAGCTTGGCTTGCAGCAGCGTTTTGTCGGGCAACTGAGTCTGATATTCGGCGATGAGCGCCGGAGAGAGGGCACGGCTGAGCGCGTATTCGACGACCTCGCTGTCTTTGGTGGCGCACAGCAGCACACCGATGGACGGACGCTCGTGGGGCTTGCGCACATCCCGGTCAAGCGCTTCCAGGTAGAACTCGAGTTTTCCGAGATACTCCGGCTCGAAGCGGTCGGCTTTGAGTTCAATCGCCACCAGGCAGTTCAGGCCGCGATGGAAGAACAGAAGATCGAGCGCGAAATCACGGCCTCCCACTTGTAGCGGATACTCCGAGCCTACAAAGCAAAAGTCCCGGCCGAGCTCGATGAGGAATGTTTTCAGGTTCTGCACCAGTCCGTCATGAAGATCGGCTTCGGCATGGCCATCGGGGAGATTGAGAAACTCGACCACGTAGCTGTCTTTGAAGAGGCTCTGCGCCGAGGGGTGCAACTGTCTCACCGCTGGTGAGACCTTTGTCGGGTTAAGGACGACACGTTCGAAGAGGGCGCCGCGCAATTGCCGCTCCAGTTCGCGCTTGCCCCAATGTTCACGAGCAGCCATGCGAAGGTAGAACTCCCGCTCCGCGGCAATCTTGCACTGGCTCAGGATGATCAGATTGTGAGTCCAGGGCAATTGTCGCACCAGTGGTGCGACTTTCTTATTCATGCGATAGGTGTCGTAGAACTGCCTCATCCTAAACAAGTTGGCCCGCGTGAATCCGCGCAAGCCTGGCTGGGTGCGGGCGAGATAACGGGCCAGTTCCTCCACCACCCCATCGCCCCATTCTGCCGACTCCAGCTTGCGGCTAATGTACTCACCGATCTGCCAATACAGACTGACGAGTTCCGTGTTTACCGCCTGGTATGTCCGCTGCTTGGCGGCCTGAATCATGCCGACGATCGCGGCAAAGGAGGCCTCGACCGGAGCCGATGCGATAGCTTTCCCCGCAACGCTCTTTCGTTTCCGGAGCGGCTTCTTCACGCCGGACCTCCCCCGATGATCTCGCCTAGCAGCCCTTCGGTCTCTCTCTCCATTGCCAGGATGTCGGCGCGAATATCCTCCAGCGTGCGCAGCGGCTGCGGCTTGTAGAAGTAGCGGGTGAAGCTGATCTCGTAGCCGGTCTTGATGCTTTCAGGGTTGTACCAGGCGTCGGTCGCGTGGGGCAGCACTTCGCGGCGGAGAAAGGCTTCGATGCCGCCTTCTTCCAGTAACGGGATCTGTTCAGTATCTCGCAGCTCGCTGTCGGGCTCGTATTCGACGACGCAACTCTTGCCATTGATTGTCGTTTCAAACAGTCCTCGTAGCGGGTCAGCCTTGGTCTTCGTAAGCTTGTGGATTTTCGTCACGACCGGAGGGGCCTTCTCGTTGCGTTCCGACGTCTCCTTGAGCGCCTTGATCTCTTTGGGGCTGTAAGCGCGGTTCGGATCGATTCCCTTAAGGCGTAGCGGACGTTCGACCGTCACTTTCCAATAGCCGAAGGCGGCGTTGGGGAAAATCTTCGATTGCTCGGTCTCTTTGAAGTCCAGGAAGGTTTGGCAGATGCGCTGGATGTCTTCTTCCGACAGTTCGCAGTTCTTCTTGCCGAGGTTTTTACGAAGCGGCTTGTACCATTGCGTCGCGTCGATGAGTTGAACCTTGCCCTTGCGATGCTCGGGTTTCCGATTGGTGAGTACCCAAATGTAGGTCGCGATGCCGGTGTTGTAGAACATGTTCAGCGGCAGGGCGACAATGGCTTCCAGCCAGTCCTTCTCGATGATCCAGCGGCGAATGTTGCTTTCGCCCTGACCGGCATCGCCGGTGAAGAGCGACGAACCATTATGCACCTCGGCGATACGGCTCCCGAGCTTGGTCTTCTGTTTCATCTTCGACAGCATGTTCGCAAGGAACAACAGCTGGCCATCGCTCGAACGTGTGATTAACGAGTACTCGGAATCGCCCGCATGCTGGATGACGAACCGCGGGTCCTTGAGGCCGTCTTTACCACCCAGACGTTCAAGGTCGCTCTTCCAGCTTTTTCCGTATGGCGGGTTAGAGAGCATGAAGTCGAACTCGCGCGAGGGGAAGGCATCATTGGAGAGCGTGGAGTACTCCGGCCCGCCGACAATGTTGTCCGCTGCCTCACCCTCGCCCTTCAGCAGAAGGTCGGCTTTAGCGATGGCGTAGGTCTCGGAGTTGATCTCTTGTCCGTAGAGATGCGTGGCCACCTGCTTGCGATGTTCTTTGGCGAGTTGCTGCAACGTCTCCTCGGCCACGGTCAACATGCCACCCGTACCGCAGGCGCCGTCATATAGTAAGTAGGTGCCTGACTCGATTCGGTCGGCGATGGGCAGGAAGATGAGCTTCGCCATGAGCTTGACGGCATCGCGCGGCGTCCAGTGCTCACCGGCTTCCTCGTTGTTCTCTTCATTGAAGCGACGAACCAGTTCCTCAAAGATCGTGCCCATCGCATGATTATCGAGACCAGCGTGCTTCACCGAACCGTCATTGTTCAGGACCAGGTTGGGGCTCAGGTTGATATCGGGAGAAAGAAGCTTCTCGATCAGCGTACCGAGCGCATCGGCCTTGGACAGGCGAGGGATCTGGTTGCGGAACTCGAACTTCTCAAGAATGTCCTGGACGTTCGGCGAGAAACCATCGAGGTAAGCCTCGAAGTCGGCCTTGAGTTGCTGCTGACTGGCGCGAGCCTTCAGGTCGCGCAGCGTGAACTTGGACGTGTTGTAGAAGGCCTGACCGGCGGCCTGGCGCAATGCCTGGTCTTGGTGGACAATCTTGGCCTTGTCGAGCGACTTTTTCATGTCGAGCACGGCCTTCTTCGCAGGCTCAAGCAAGGCGTCGAGACGACGCAGGACGGTCATTGGCAGGATAACGTCGCGGTATTTGCCTCGCACATAGAGGTCGCGGAGCACATCATCAGCGATGCCCCAAATGAAGTTGGCAATCCAGTTGAGATCCCCATTGCTCATACCGTTTTCCCGCTCCAGAAATTATCGCCTTATTCCGGCGAAGAATACCCCTTTCCCTTAGAGAAATCACCCCGCCTCTGGGGACGTGAGGGCGCGAGGGCGAGAAGAGCGGGACTGGCGAGACGGGGGGCTGGTCTATCTGGTTGGTCTGGTCTGTCTGGTCTATTTGGTTTGTCTTGTTGGCCGGACCGGCAAGCCAACCAGAGAGACCAGACCGACCAGAGAAACCAAATAGGCAAGAGAGACGAGGACTGAGGGGCTCCCCTCAGGTCTTGAATCCTATGCGGCGGGATTTTGGCGCTGGTTCTGCCATGAGTTCACGAATGGCTTCGAAGACGACACGGAACTGGCCATCATACTTCTTCTCCAGCTCATTGAGGCGTCGGGCAAGCCCCTTGTTCGATGCGATCATCTCTCGAAGCTGAACAAACGTTCGCATAATGACAATGTTGACTTGAATGGCTCTCTTGCTCCGCAACACGCTGGACAGCATCGCGACACCCTGCTCGGTAAAGGCATAGGGATAGGCTCTCCGGAGACCACCCCAACTTGAAATCACAATCTGTGATTTCAAGTGGTTGAATTCCTGCTCCGTCAGTTGAAACATGAAGTCGGCTGGAAATCGGTCCCTGTTGCGTTTCACAGCCTGCATCAGGACACGCGGTTCGACTGCATAGAGATCGGCAAGGTCTGTACTCAGCATCACATTATGGCCACGTATTAGAAAAACACGCCGCTCGATCTTCTCAAGCGCAGGAAGACTCCCCCTTCATTTCCCCATTTTATCCCTGTTTTCTTGCGGTGGTCACAAGTTGTGACCTCAACGCTGCTGCTTCCTCACCCGTAAGTTGGAACGTGAAATCGTCTGGGAATCGGATGGTATTTCGTTTGACCGGTTGATTCAGCACTTGTGTCGAGACCCCGTACAACTTGGCAAGATCCGCATCGAGCATGACCTTGTGGGCTCGGATTAGGAGGATGGCTCGCTCAATTCGTTCGTGGGATATCAAGGCGCATGTTCGTCTCAGTCTTGTTAGACACTTCCGTAAGCCCGCACATGGATACCGTTTCGATTACTAAAAAGCAACCGACGGAGGCCATATATGGAAGCATTCGATAGGGGTGAAGTGCCTCTGATCCCGTGAAGCGGACCTCGAAAGACCCTCTCTCGTGAAGCGTCAGGGGTGAGCCGTGAGGGGCCACGAGGCTGGTCTGTGAGGCAGAGGGCCAGACGAGCGCGACTGGCGGGAGGGGCGTGAGACGTGAAAGGTAAAACGTGAGGAGTGCGGGCGGAGCTGGTCTGTCTGTCTGGTTTATCTGGTGCGATGAACTAGAGAGACGAAACAAACAAGACAAACAAGACAAACCAGAAAGACACCCACACCATGAGAGGTCTCTGCTATTTCCCCAACGGAATTTCGATCACCAGACCGCCCATGACGTCATCCAGCTTAAAGTCTTTCTTCGGGCTGTGCGGATGGGTATTGTGACAGCCTACGCAGGATTGGCTGACCGCGCGGTCCGCGTAGATGGCCTTGAAATAGGTTTGATCGCCGATCTTGACCGTACTGGTGGCAGACCGTTCTGGATGTTCACGTACAGCTTCTAGCCCCTTCTTTTCCGGCTCACCGTCCGGGCCATTGTGCGGATTGATCGGCCACAGACTGATCAACCGGTAGCGGACCTTCGTTCCGGTCTTCGAGGACAGGTCGCTCGCTTCTGCGAGAAACTGAGCTGGTAACGGCAAGGTCTTCTTCTCCGCGCGCCAATTTTCCGCTGCTGGGGATCCGCCCTGCTTCTGCATGCGCTCGACGACGTGAATGGTATAGAAGGTGCGGTCGGCTTCAATGACGGCATGGATGTAATCGGTGACCGTTTCCGGGGGAATACCTGGCAGGTCTGCTGCGCGCGCCGTCATCGCGAACGAGGAAAGTACCATCACCGTCACCCCCGCCAGGATGAGTCTCCATCTCATAGTTGTGCCTCCTTGTTCGCCGTCAGACCAGCCTCGCAGTTGTCAGCTTAGCCCGAATCAAATGAAGAGGCAATCGGATCGGCAGGCCTTCCGATTGCAATTGAGCCTCACGCTACAGTAGCGTGACCTGAACGTGCTAGTGAGGGCGATTCGTCTATGGTGACCGAGTTTGTCGTGACGGCCGGTGAGCTGCCAAAACGGCTGGATATCTTTCTGGTCAATCGTGAGCCCAAGTTATCGCGGTCAGCCTTGCAACGGTTGATTGGGCAAGGGCGTGTACGGATCAATGGTCAGACCGTCAAGCCCAGTCAAAAGATCAAGCCCGGTGACACGATCGCCTTTGACATTCCGAAAGCGGAGCCGCTGGAACTCAAGGGCGAGTCGATCCCACTCGAGATTCTCTACGAGGACGATGTGTTGCTGCTCTTAAATAAGCCGGCCGGCTTGGTGGTCCATCCTGCGCCGGGCCATTGGGCCGGGACGCTGGTGAATGCCCTCCTCCATCATTTTCAGACATCCGGCAGCTCGGTGTCGACGATTGGTGGGAAAGAACGACCAGGATTGGTCCATCGGCTGGACAAAGACACCTCTGGCGTGATGGTGATCGCCAAGACAGACGAGGCCCATCGTGCTCTTTCGGCTCAATTCAAACATCACACGATCACGCGGGTGTATGAGGCGCTTATCTCAGGCGTGCCGAAAAAAGGACATGGGTTGATCGAACTGGCGATTGGCCGTGACAGGAAGGAACGGAAAAAGTTCTCTGCCCACACGGCGCGACCCAAGGAATCCGTGACGGAATACAAGGTCGACCATCGCTTCGGCAAACTGGCCGCCCATGTGCTGTTGTACCCACGCACAGGCCGGACTCACCAGCTCCGCGTCCATCTGACATCGCTGGGCCATCCGATTCTGGGAGATCAGACCTATGGTGGGAAGAAGGTCTGCACGGTAGAGGGCGTCGAGATCCCCCGCGTGATGTTGCATGCGAAGACCCTGGGTTTCCATCACCCCTCTACCGGTGAGTTTCAGGAGTATACAAAGCCTTTTCCGTCCGATATGGAACAGGTGGTTCAGGCCCTCGATGGTCTCACGCCTCCTCCCGGTGCCAAGAAATATTGACAGGCCTCTCAACTTGGCGTAAGCCATGCCGCCGCGAAGGATGACTTCATGCAGACTGCCGATGTGCTGGACGCGATGGGTGGATTGGTTGCTCATCTGAAGATGTATGCGGCAAAATTGCCGCCGATTGTGCATCTATCGGCGGTACCGACCGGTGTGAAGCCCAAGTTCGAATCGGTCGAGGAGTATGAGGAGATCGTTTCTCGGTTCCGGAGCCAGAGCACCGGGACTCCCTATAAAGGCATGAATGAATTATTTGTCGAATCGCTGGAGGCCTTCGAGGTTGGTCGATTGCTTGGCTCCGTCCATCCGCTTCTCTCGGTGCTCGATCATCTGGAACGGATGCAGCGAGATAAAGAAATCGAAATCGGGCGGATCGATGAGAAACGCACAGGCGAGTATCGATCCACGCTGAATAAGATTCTACCCGGCAACAAGCCGGAGCTGGACGGCGCAGGACGGGGAATGTGAATAAAGTTCTGAGTTGGAAGTGCTGAGTGCTGAGTTTGGCCTCAACTCCAAACTCTAAACTCAGAACTCCACGTAGCGGCTAATGGCCCATCTTTGGGCCAGCGGCGTTGTCCCCCTGCGAGACAAGCGTGAAGCGAACTGTTGACCCGCAGTGAGGGCACTTGGCTCGAACGATCGACTCATCGAGGAGTTCATACTGGTTCTCTGTGAGCCACATGAGTTGAAAACACTTGGGGCACTTACGGACTTGCGTTGTCATGGTGTTCCTCGTACACTCCGCGTGATTTTGGTTGCTGTAACTGGGAGATAATCTAGTACAAGATGCCTCCAACCCTCAAGCCCGCCATCACCTTCGCCGAAAAGAAGGACCTCGACCCAACCAAGCTCGTCCGCCTCTACCAGCAAGCGCCTTGGGCCAAAGGACGGACCCTTGAGGACGCACGTGAGATGTTGCGCCACACCGATGTGGCCGTAACAGCCTGGGACGGTGACGTGCTGATCGGATTTGGACGGGTATTAACGGACTATGTCTACCGAGCGACCATCTGGGATGTGATCGTCGATAAGGCCTACCAGGGCCAGGGCGTCGGCACCGATCTCGTCCAGCGCATCTTGAACCACCCTCGCCTCAAGAAAGTCGAACTCTTCTGGCTCTGCACCCGCATGCCGGGGTTTTATGAAAAGCTCGGCTTTAGTTCGAAGGAACAGACCGGGATGGTGTGGAGCCGATCGAAACAAGGCCGACAGGAATAGCGTATTTTCTTCGAGTCTGAGATCCTTTGCTTCTGCCCTTCTATCGTATCTGGCATGGAACCCCCGGAGGACAGGGGTTCCATGCCACTACATCTGCCTCGAATTTTCAGACACTAAAAGAATAGTTTGGCGCCGAAGAGGAAGCCGAATGACGAGGCATTCCAGTCGTTGTTGAGATTCCCGTCAACCGTCGCATGTCCGTCATTGCGTTTGTAGGCCATTTCCGCGTTGAGGGCAACCTGTTTGTTGAGCATGTAGTCGGCGCCCCAGCCGAGTCGCCAGGCGAAGGTATTACTGGGGGAGATACGAGTTGAGCTGTTTTCACCGAAACTATTCACATTCACCCCGAAGCTCATGTTGACATAGGGGCTGATCGGACCAAATCGCACCGGGCGTACTTCGACTGTCGGCAGCACCGACACGGTATCTTGATGGCCCAAGTCCCGGAAGGGCCGTTCTTGATCTACAGCATGGCGTTCCCACTCCAACATCATCCCGACCAGGAGAAACTTGTTGAGACTATACATCGCTTGGAAATTGACCAAGGAGCCCACGTCAGTTGAGGTATTAGCGGTCAACGATTGGGTCAATGGCGCAACCCCTGCCCGCATACCGAGCACGACTTTGCCTGGCTCTATACCACCCTGTTCCATCTTCCATTCTTCCGCTCTTGCTTGGCTACCTAGGACAAGCACGCTTAGCACCATGAAACCCACCAAACCCCAACGAGCCATAACGACACCCATATAATAAATCCTCCGTGATGTTAATGATGTAAACAGGATACAAGACACCCGTTCTTTCCGTACTAGCAAAGCAAGTTCAGTACCACGATTTCCCTTGGAGAGTCAGATAATACCTGATGAGACCGATCATAGTCTGGTCAATATTGCTCAGTTTTGAAGAATTAAGATGGGAGACAGTGTGACTCTGGTTTGTCGAGAAACCGGGACATTCTACTTTTCTGATCGCCCCGTCCGTGCGCTGGCTCTTCGATGCTCCACTTGTGGAACAATGACTCGTTGCCGACACAGTTTTGTATCTGTAGCCCTACAGGGGAAGAGCCACCATGAGAACGGATGAGGGCCAGATGGCACAACGTGACATGGAGCTGAGATCAATTGACAGCGAGAGACCGCCGCTGTCTCTTGGGAGAAAAAATGACCGCCACAAAGAACAGCAGTGTGGCGAGCAGCACAATGGCAGGACCGGATGGGATATCCCAGTAAGAGGAGATGAGTACTCCCCCGACTGAACAGGTGATGCCAATGAGGATCGAATACCAGGTCAGTGTCGAGAGACTATGCGTCAGTTGGTAGGCGGTGGAGGCAGGAATCAGGATCATCGCGAAAACAAGGATCGCACCGACGGTCTTGAGCGATATCACCACCGTGAGCGCGACCAGGGTCAGCAAGAGAAAAAATATGCGCCGGGCCGGCACCCCGGAGGCTTCCGCCATTTCTTGGTCGAAGGCGATGAAGTAGAGTTCTTTCGAGAAGAGCACGATCGCACCGATGACGACGATGCTCAATCCGGCAATGGTGAGTAGTTCCTCGCTGGTCACTGCCAGCACATTTCCAAAGAGGTAGCCATAGACCTCGGCGTTATAGGTCTTCATCAGGCCGATGAAGAGAATGGCCAAGGCCATGGTGGCGGTATAGAGAATGCCGATGGAGACATCGAGTTTCATCCGGCCTTTTTCTTCCATCCATCCCGTGATCCAGACCGTGGCGAGGCCAAACAGCAAGGCCATGAGCAGCGGCGGCCAGCCCATTAAAAAGCCGAGCGCGACTCCGGCAAACGCCGCATGTGCCGTGCCGGCTCCCATAAACGCCAGCCCTCGTAGCACGACGAAGACACCGATCGTCGAGCACAAGGCGCCAACGAGTGCGGCCGCTAGGAGAGAACGCTGTATAAAGTCGTACGCGAGCAGGTCAAGCATCGTACTGCATGGTCAATGATGGTGGTGGTAGTCCTCGACGATGATGGTGTCCCGTTCCGTGATGACCAGGTCTTTCCCATAGACCTGGCTGAGGATGTCTGGCTTCAGGACATCGACAGGCGGCCCTGCGGCGTAGAGGCGGGTCTTGAGGAGCACGAGCCGGTCCACCCGCGAACGGATCATATTGATGTCATGGGTGATCAAGAGGACTGTCAAGCCTAACTCTTTGTGCAGATGCTGCACCAACTCGACGACATTGTGCTGCGTCGTGATATCCAGTCCTGTCGTCGGCTCGTCGAGCAACAATACTTGTGGCTGCTGGGCTAACGCTCTGGCGATGAAGACTCGCTGCTGTTGTCCTCCAGAGAGGTGGCCCAGCGCACTCTCCCGATGCCCCTCCATCCCCACATGAGCCAGGGCGTCCAGCGCGATCTTGCGATCATTCCCAGATGGCCGCGTGAACAGGCCCAATGCACCGTACCGTCCCATCATGACGGTTTCTAGTACCGTAACGGGAAAGTTGCGATCAACGACTCCTTTCTGGGGCAGATAGCCGATCTTGGCCCGGTGGTGACAGCGTAGCTCATCACAGGCGCAATCGAAAATTCTGAGGTGACCTTTCAGCGGAGCCATCAACCCGAGGACCGCACGACAGAGAGTCGTCTTTCCTGACCCGTTGGGCCCGATGACTCCCACGAACTCGCCGGATTGAATCTCGAGCGAGATATCGTCAAGGGCAACCACCCCAGGGAACCCAAAGGTGGCATGATCGAAGTGAATGATCGGGGGTGACTGACTTGCCATGTCGGTGAGGACTCCTCTCAGTCCAAGCCGCTGAAACCGCTGCCTATCAACCGCTAAGCCGCATCCAGCGCGTTGGCCAATTGGAGCACATTATAACGGAGCATGTCGAGATAGGTCTCTGTGTGCGGGAGGCCTCCCGGGAGAGTGGTGAGCACCACCACTCGCGCGCCGGTCTCCTTGGCCAACATCTCGGGAATCCTTTGGCTCAGCTGAATTTCCGAGACCACGACCTTGATCCGGTCCTTTTTGATCTTTGCTATGAGGCCGTGAAGCTGGAGCGCCGATGGCTCGCTCCCAGATTGCGGTTGGATCGTCCCGACGATCTTGAAC
>JANYBU010000351.1 GCA_025360665.1 Nitrospira sp. | reverse complement strand
GTATAGGATGGGATCGCAAGTGCTGAGGCGATCCCGATGATCGCGCATACGATCATCACCTCGGTCAGTGTGAACCCGCTCTCGTGGTGTTTCCTTCCGAGCATATCATCTGTCCTATTTTGTCCTGGTACACCCATAGCGCCAGTCACCTTCACGCAAGGGACGTGCCGTTTAGAACACAAAGACAGCTGTTCGTAAGCCATTGATATTATAAAGCGAGATGGATATTATCCCCTTGTGCATGAACATTTTTCGGACTTATGGGAGACAATTTTTGTCGAAGAAGGAACGCCTCAATGGAGGGAATTTCTGAGCGGGAGGGAACCGTGAGACAGACGATGGCTGGCTGAAGCGAATACTACGGACCAGCTATTTCATCGCCACAGCTCTGA
This sequence comes from Nitrospira sp., assembly GCA_025360665.1. Lineage (GTDB taxonomy): Bacteria > Nitrospirota > Nitrospiria > Nitrospirales > Nitrospiraceae > Palsa-1315. Next base: position 10,978 of record JANYBU010000351.1, on the reverse strand, counting down.
CTTGGCGATAGGTGGTGAATCCCTGTAGCGCCTTTCGAATGCCGTCTTGGACCAGTGTGACCATCCCGTCTGTCAGCGCAAGAGGCAGCATCTCGGCAGTGCGTGATCGAGCCTGGATGAGGCGCTTCATCTCTTCCGATCCTCTTAACAGTTCGTGCAAGGGAATCCGCCCCTTGAAGCCGGTTCGGTTGCAGGCCTCGCAACCTCGTCCACGGTACAGGCTCCAATCGGCCGTGTACTCGATGCCGACGGTGAGCCAGTCCTGCGCGCCATACTCCTGCACCAGTTCGTCGTACTCCTGTCGATTTGGATGATAGGCCTCCTTGCATTGGTTGCAGATCCGTTTGCACAGGCGCTGGGCGAGCACTCCTAACATGGCATCGGCAAAGTTGAACGAGTCACACCCGAGATCCAACAAACGGATCACCGTTTCGACTGCACTGTTCGTATGGAGGATACTGAGCACCAAGTGGCCGGTGAGCGAGGCCTCAATGGCGATGTCGGACGTTTCTTTGTCCCGCATCTCACCGATCATGATGACGTCGGGGTCGGCACGCAGAAACGCCCGCATCGCGGTCGCGAAGGTGAGACCGATCTTCGGATGGACCTGGACTTGGCGGAGACCGTCCTGGGTAATTTCAATGGGGTCTTCGGCCGTCCAGATTTTCCGCTCGTCGGTGTTGATGTGCTTGAGAATCGCGTGCAAGGTTGTCGTTTTGCCGGATCCAGTCGGGCCGACACACAGGATGATCCCGTGCGGTTTTTCCGCGAGGGCTTGAATGGCCTGCAAGGTGGCGGGAGCAAATTCCATCGCGTCGAGCGGCATCGGTTGCTTGGCAGTCAAGAGACGCAGCACGACGTCTTCGTCCTGTCCGGCGGTGGGCAGGGTCGCGACGCGTAGTTCGATCTCTCGATCCTTCGCCAACCGGTAGCGGATCTTGCCGTCTTGGGGTCTGCGTCGTTCCGAAATGTCGAGATTGGCCATCACCTTGATGCGTGACACAACAGCACGCCGATAGGCCGCGGGAATCCTCATGTAGGTGAAGCAGGTGCCGTCGATGCGCAGGCGCACAGCCATGTCTTTACGATCCGCGTATGGTTCGATGTGAATGTCCGACGCGCCGAGGCGGTCGGCTTCGAGGATCACTTGGTTGGTCAGCCGCACAATGGCTGAGTCATTCTCGTCGACCCCGCCGGATACAGGATCGATGGCAGGCTCAAGATGGATTTCATTGACCAACTCACCGAGAATGGAACCGATGGACCCGCTGGTTCCCTGGCCCCTGGCCAGATGGAGCAATTGCTCGATGTCCCGACGCAGGCCGACGGCATAGCGAATGGTCATTCCAGGAAATGTGCGCCGCACGTCCCAGCCCTTGTCGAGATCGTGCGGATCGCTGGTGAGCACGTCGATCAGTGAGCCTCGACGCGCAATCGGCAGCCAGAGGTTCTTCTTGAGATAGTCGAGGTTGAGTGGTTTCAGCAGGTCGGCATCGATGACCGTTCGTTCGTCATACGGCAAGTAGGGACATTGATAAAAGTCGCTCAGGGCGGACCCTAAGGCGTCCTTCGGAACACGATAGCGGTCGAGGAGCACCGTTCCAAGATCGAAGGCGCCGTCTTTCGAGTCGTCCACCGCCGCCAACACATCGGCCTGGCTGACGATCCCGCGATAGACCAGCGCATCCAGCACGTTCTGCTCGATCGTGCGAGACGATTTTGCCCCACGGCTCCCCTTCTTGGAAGAGCCCTCACTCCCCTCCGTCTTGCCCGCCCTTCCTCCACTCAGGATGTCGGTCTCGACGGTCATATCCGGTGCCTCATCTCAATTCCCAGCCTCTGGCAGAGTGCTGATAAAGGCCGCCAGCACCACAGGTCGTGGCGCGTGAAGCGCGAGATAGGCGCGACGTGGACAGATTTGATCCCACCTCGTCTCGCCCGTCCCGCCAGTCTTGCCCGGCTATCCTGCTAATACTTCGCCAGCCAGGTTCCCGGTGCGCGATACACAACCGGAAGCCCTCGAAAGAGTCCCTGCGCCAAGTCGGCGTTGTACCAGACCTCAATGACCGTACCGGTTCCGATCGACGTCACGCTCTGTCCTGCCATCATCGCCCCGTACAGGCGAGCGGATCGTTCAATCCTGATCGCACCAGCCGCATACAGCACACCATTGACGTGGATGCCGGACAATTGCACCGGCACCCTTGTCCCTAGCGACTGTGTCTCCGGCGGAGATGGACTGAGGACCGGAACAGATTTTCCTGCTGCACGAGGCCTGAGCACCATATGACCTTGCACGACCAGAAGCCCTTCAAAATAGTCCGTATCCAGCACCAGCGTGCCCATATTATCGACCAGCGGCGGTTGCCCATCGACTGTGTCGATGAAGACCAATCCACGATGGTCTCCAATGATCTGAGATTCCAGCGCGTCTGCAGGCGCGATTCCCTGATCCGAGTCCGAGGCCCCCTGCGGGTGGAGCTGCCCCACACGATCAAGTCGATAATAGGTCCCCCAGCGCAGCGCCATCTTCTTGAGCGAGTCGTAGTCCCACCGATCGAGCCTCACCCCCGGCGTCGGATATTGGTACAAGTGCACGTTTTCAGGAAGCGGAGGATTCACACCTTGGCCAGGTGGAGGAGAGATGACCGAGACGGTCCCTCCAATCCAATATTCCGTCCAGCGATCCTGCGCATACAGCATCTGGTCATACGACTGGCCGGTGACTGGAGCCGCAGTGCTCTTGAGGACCAGGTCCTCAACTCGCTGCACCGCGAGATCGCCCAATACTCGCTGATCTCCCCAATGTACCAGCACGGGAGATTCACCCCCTGGCTGCAGGGTTCCGAGCGCCTGTCCGACTTGCACCGCCGCGCGAACCGCTGGAATCGACACAGCTCCGAGCTGAAGCTGAACCGTTCGTGCGACCGGCCGGCGATCGACCGTCGTGGCCGTTACCTCAACCGTGCTCAGCAAGCCTGGCTGCAGAGGACCATACACTTTCAACTTAAGAATGCGGCCGAGTCCTCCCAGGGCATTGTAGAAGCCGCTGGGGGAATCATTTAACGTCTGATTGTCCGCTTGGTTCGCCGCATCGAGCATGATGTCGGGACGGTCTACGGTTCCGACAAACTGCGAACGCCCGGCTGAGTCGAAGAACGACGGCCCGCTCGTGATATCTCCCTGGCGCTTCACGAGCAATCCAGCAACCGATGTCGGCGTGACACTCGGATCGTGAAACCAACTCATCACAACATCCGCCGCACCGTCGGCCAGCTGTTGCGCGACGTTGTCCTCTTTCATGGCGCTGACGCCCGGTCCATCCTGACCTGCCAGATATAGAGACGTCATGCCGGCGATCCCAAGCAGAAAGATCAGCATGAGCGCCGCGAGAAGCACGTGACCTTTGTCACACAGATGCATGAATTCTGATGCGCGCCGTTCTCCCATCCCCATATTCTCACTCCCACTCTTTTATTGGAGGTGTCTCCGTTATGTCCTAAGGCTAATTTCTCGAACCGCGCGAACCCCTTGATCGGATATCATTACCTCAACGACGACCAGCCTGACGAGCGCGGGTTGTGTCACAGCCTGCCCGTTTTCATCCCAGTAAGAGAACCGAGCCTCCCTGATGTCTCCCACCAGGACACTCGCGCCGCCATCGACCTGTCGCAGCAACCTCAAAACACCCTGGTCATCGCGACGGCTGTAGTAGCGGACACGATTCAGGAGAAAGACAAAGGCCCCGGTTGGAATCGCCCTTGCCAGCGGCTGCGTCAGCGTGAGTATGTGCCGTTGTCCATCACGAGCCGTGGCAAGCGTCTCGCAGCCCTCAGCCCAACAGGCCACAATGGTCTTCCGATCGTCCCACCCTCGCCCGTCTTCGACCGACAGCGCCGTTTGGCCGATCGCCGCCGTTGCCGTGACCGTCGTCGAGAGGCCTTGCAGATTCGCCGAGAACTCCACTGAGTCCGAAGCTGCCGTGGTGAGAGAACCGGACCCTGCGAGCCGCAATTCCTGCTCAAGAACTTCTAATCCAAGACGAAGATCTTGCTGTTGTGCGACCTCACGTTGTTGCCTCATAAACTGTTGCTGGAAATAGGACAGGGTCTGAAGCGTGGCGCCCAAGACGACCAGCCCAGCCGCCATGGCAAGCATCAGCTCGGTCAGGCTGGTCCCTGCCTCCGTCCTCGCCCCGTGGTGGATATCTCCTGCCCGCTTTTCTGGACACATCCTGTCTACTCCGAGAGGCGGCACGTTATTGACTTCCGACAAACACTGGATTGGCCCGCAGCGTGCCGACTCGTACTTCACGCGAACCCTCGCCGGCTGCATAGACTGCGCGCGCCTCAAGGTATACATGCCCTGAGGCCGACAGCGAACCGGAACGGCTCGGCGTCACCGTCCAAATCAGATGGATGCCATCCTGGTCCCAACTACCGGAGTACACCCCATCACCGGCCAGCAGATCGCCGCCTGCTCCATCGTCACGCATGACAAGATCCGGGACACCATCGTGATTCAGATCATCCAGCAAGAGACGATCCCATCGCGCAGATCGCTTGGCCTCAATCCGCGATTCCGCCATCGCCAGGGCACGCGTCGCCAATGTCCCCGTTCGAAGACTCCGTTCTGCTGCCTGAAATGCCCCGATCGCACCGGCCAACCCGATCAATGTCAGCGCCATAGCCACAAGCACTTCGGCAAAACTGGCTCCGCCCTCTGCATGAAATACTCGATCCCGCGTCATGAGACGGACACTCTTCCCGTGATGCTCACAGTGAATGTGGTCTCCCGGCCCTGACTGTCGCGCACGCGAATGGTTGTAGGGGTCGCCGACCGACCGCTGGGATGAAACAATAGCTCAGGGCCGGCGGTTGGCTCCTCCACGACCACCCCCTTGTCCGCATACTGATAGACATGCAGGATGCCTTCGGTATCCGCACGTCGAAGCGTAATCGTACGGCCCTCTCGATCGAATATGACTCGAAGGCGCTCTCGCCTGGCCATCGCCAGTTGTCTGGCGAGCCGGAGCTCCGAAGCAATCTCTGCAGTGGCGCTGCGCGCCTGGACCCTAGCGGTCAATGTCTGATAACTCGGCCGGGCCAACACACTCAGGATTCCCATGATCGCCAGTACGATGAGGAGCTCTGTTAGACTCCAGCCTTGTTCATGTTTCTGTGATTCTCTCGGCATGGTTCCCTTCTCGTAGACAAGTTCCCCCTACGAGGAAGATCGTGGTCTCCAAGACCCGTGCCCACGCTGGCCCACATCCAGATGACCGAATGCTTTGTGAGAGGCGGGAGTGGAATACTTCGCAAGTTCGCACGGTTTCGCGTTATCACGAGGAAACATGGAAGCGGAGCAGGCCGTGCACTGGTCAAAATAAAGGAGGGAGACCTGAGAAGCGCATCACTATTTAGATACAGGGATTCGCCCGAAGAGATACAGGGAGACGGTTAGTAGCCAGGACCAAGAAGACCTTGATACCAATCGAGGAGCGGCTGGGCAAAAAACATGGAGAGGAGGGCTCCCAACACAAGGAAGGGACCAAAGGGGATATAGTCATCACGCTTGATGATGTGCAGGGCGATCAAGCTAATGCCGATGATAGAACCAGTGAGCGAACCGATCATGATGGTGAGGAGCGCTGGCTTCCAACCAAGAAACGCACCGACCATGGCCAGCAGCTTGATATCGCCACCTCCCATTCCCTCCTTGCCGAAGAGATAGGGGCTCAGCCAGGCCAGGAGCCAGAGGATGCCGCCTCCCACGGTGAAGCCGAGCACCGAATTGATCACACCCACCGGCAGGACGGTCACTGCGCCCAGTAGTCCAACCACCATTCCCGGTATGGTAATAACATTGGGGATCATCTTATGGGTAAGATCCGTTCCCGTCACCACGACCAACGCCGAAAACAACAGGGCATAGAGGGCGGCCGTCCAGCTTGGACCGAAGGACCATAAGATAGTGAGATAACCGAGCGCATTGCTGGTTTCGACGAGGGGATAGCGGATCGAAATTAACGCGCGGCAAGCCCGGCAACGTCCACCAAGCCACAGGTAGCTCAACAGAGGAATATTGTCGTAGAACTCAAGAGGGTGAGCGCACGAGGGGCAATGGGAACCTGGCCAGACGATCGATTCGCCTCGAGGCAGCCTGAAGATACAGACGTTGAGAAAACTGCCGATCAGCGCGCCTAGGATCCCGACCACAAGATAGAGCGACCATTCATGCATAATCGACTCAGGAACAGACTCTGGCTCGGAACACCCGAGTCACTTTGCATGCCAAATAAAATAAATTAGGTAGCTTCACTGGAGCCACTCTCCTATAGTTTACTTATGGCGAAAGAGTGCCTATAATCCGCTGTCTGCTGGGCGAGGGTTTGTTCTTGCGCGTTTCTCCGTCACGTTGAATTATACCGTACTATTTTATTCGTCAAAGGAGAACAAGATAATGGCACGGACTGCAAAGACGAAAACCAAACCTTCCCTGGCCAATCTGACCCCGCCACCCCGCAAAAAGCGGCCTGAATCGCTCACCAGTCGGGAGCAGGAGATCCTTGAACTGATTTGGGCCGGGTTCAAGAACAAGGAAATCGGTCAACGACTCAAGATCAGCGTCAAGACCGTCGAGGCGCATCGGGCCAACATGATGAAAAAGATGCGCGTGTCGAACACTGCTCAGCTGCTCAAAACCGCGATCCAAGACGGGACGATCAAGATTCGGTAGGCTTCGCCTCCGGCACGACATTCCTGCGACGCTGGCGGACTGCTTCGAACAGCGTGACGGCTGCAGCAGCTGAGACATTCAACGACTGTATGCGGCCCTGCATCGGAATCCTAATGCGGTCGTCGCACTCTCTCAGCACACCGGGGCGAAGGCCTTCTCCTTCCCCTCCAAGCACCAGCGCAATCGGTCCGGTCATATCGATGTCGGTATGGAGCTTCGCTGCCTGTGGGTCCACGCCGTAGACCCATAGGCCGGCCTCTTTGAGGTCCTGAATCAGACGAATCAGATTGCCCACGCGCCCGACGGAGATGTGATCGAGCGCCCCGGCCGATACTTTCGCCACTACTGATGTCAGGCCGACTGCGCGGCGCTCCGGGATGAACACCCCATGGACACCCGCCGCTTCGGCCGTTCGAAGAACTGCCCCCAAGTTGTGTGGATCTTCGACCCCGTCGAGGAGCACGAGAAATGGCTGCTCACCTCGTGTCTTCGCCCGCTCGAGAATCTGCTCCGTCGTGTCGTAGGATTTCGCCGCGATGAGTGCAATCACACCCTGGTGATGTCCGCCCGGCACCAATCGATCGAAGGCGGGCGGAGGTTCGATGTGAACGGGAACTCGCTGCGCCTTCGCAAGCTGGACAAGGTCGTGGAATTGCCGATCGGTGCGGAGGACAAGAAGCCGCTGCAAGGGCCGCGTGCCAGCGCGCAAGGCTTCGCGCACGGCATGCAGCCCGTAAATCAATTCCGGCGGACTATCGCTTCCACCGGCTGGTGCCATCGGGCTTGTCCTCGATGACGATGCCGTGGGACTTGAGTTCTGACCTGATTTCGTCAGCCCTCTTAAAATCCTTTGTCTTCTTGGCTTCAACTCGCTCATCCACCTTTCGCTGAACTTCGGCATCGGAGAATAACGTTGATGCGAAACCAGGCGCGTTTCCAGCTGAGGGACGCCGTTCGGAATCCATCCTTATCAATCCGAACTGCCACTTATCCAGCTGAAACAATCCCAGCACATTGCCCAGCGAACGAAACTCATCTCTGGCACTCTTCCGCGCCTCCGTCGAGAGCCCCTGGCTCAACGATTTATTGACTTCGCTTTTCAACCGCTGAAACTCAGCCAGCACTACAGGGGTATTTAGATCGTCGTCCATACCCATTCTGAAAGACTCTCGGGTAAAACCAATTTCCATATCGGTCTCCCCATCAGTTTCCACCGAACCCAGCCCCGGTTCGGCCAATCTCTTAAAGAGATCATAAAACCCATTTAATGCATTCTTAGCTTCTCGCAAGCTCTGATCTGAAAAATCGAGCGGCCCTCGATACTGCGTAGAGAGCAGGAAGTATCGCAAGATTTCTCTTGTGACCTCTACCGACCACTCTGATTTCTCAAAGATTTCTCGAATCGTGAAGAAGTTCCCCAGGGACTTGGACATCTTCTCCTGGTTGATTTGCACGAACCCATTGTGGACCCAATAACGCGCAAATTCCTTGCCGGTGGCGCCGCAGGACTGAGCGATTTCATTCTCATGATGGGGGAAGATTAGATCCATCCCTCCGCCGTGAATATCGAAGGTCTCACCCAAATGGCGCATCGACATGGCGGAACATTCGATATGCCAGCCTGGCCGACCAGGCCCCCAGGGACTCGGCCATGATGGCTCGCCAGGCTTGCTGCTCTTCCAGAGAGCGAAATCCATCGGATGGCGCTTTCGTTCATCTACTTCCACCCGCGCGCCGGCCTGCAAATCCTCGAGCTTCCGTTTCGAAAGGCGGCCATAGGCCTGGTATTTCTCGACCTGGAAATAGACATCGCCGTCCACTTGATAGGCGAGACCTTTCTGGATCAGCGTACGGACCAAGTCAATGATCTCGGCCATATGCTCGGTCGCTTTCGGCTCGTTCGTCGCCCGTCGAATTCCGAGCTTCCTCATGTCCTGATAGTAGGCCTCAATAAATTCGGCGGTGATCACGTCGCAGGATACGCCTCGTTCATTCGCCCGCTTGATGATCTTGTCATCCACGTCGGTGAAGTTCTTGACGAATACAACCTGGTAGCCAGTGAACTCAAGATATCGCCTCATCACATCGAACACCAGCGCGCTGCGCGCATGGCCGATATGGCAATAGTCGTAGACGGTCACGCCGCAGACATACATCCGCACGGTCGTCGGCTGGAGCGGGTGGAATGGCTCTTTTTTCCCGGTGAGCGTGTTGTAGATTGAGAGCATGGGCTGATTACAACTCCGGAGTGATACGGCGCTTCGGCCAATGGGACCAGAGGAAATAGCCCAGGGCAAGTGCCAGGCAGAGGCCGATTACGATGTCGAACTGATGGAAATAGTCTCTCAGATGCTCCCACTGCTCTCCCATTTTCACGCCGATATAGGCCAGAAGATAACACCAGGGCAATGCACCGAGAAACGTGTAGAGCATGAACCGATAAATATTCACTCTGGCGATGCCGGCCGGCAACGAGATGAATGTCCGGACGACCGGAAGCATCCGGCTGAAAAATATGGCTGCATCGCCATATTTCGCAAACCATCGATCCGCCATCTCAAGCTCTTTTCGCGACACCAACATATAGGGCCCGTATCGCTCGACGAAGGGCCGACCGCCCCACACACCGGCATAATAGGCCACAAGCGACCCCGCGACGTTCCCAATGGCGCCGGCCAACGTCACGCCAAGCATCGTGAACTGTCCCGTCGTCACGAGATACCCGGAAAAGGGCATGATGATTTCGCTGGGCAACGGAATGCAGGCGCTCTCAATGGCCATGGTGAGGAAAATGCCGGTATAGCCGAACGCCGAGATCATCGACACGACAAACCGGCTGAGCTCTGTAATGATCGCTTCGATCAGATTCCCCACAGCACACTAGCTCCTCTGCTTCCCCTTCAAGTTCGACGATACAGCCACCCGACGCGCATGTGGTCGGCGCACCGTTTCCCACTTCCGGAATCGATCCAACACCCCATGATTGGTCGTATCGAGGTGAATGGGGGTGAGCGAAACCGCCCCTTGCTCAAGCGCCTCATGGTCGGCATCCTTGCTTCGGCTCCACGACACACGGGTCCCGGCAATCCAGTAGTAGGTCCGGCCATGCGGATCGACCTTTTCAATGATCGGATTGTCAAAGCGCCTACGGCTGAGACAAGTGACTCGGACTCCGGTGATCGACCCGAACGGCCGGTTCGGAATATTGAGATTCACGAGCGTTTCGTCCGGCAAACCCTCTTTCAGGATCAACCGAGCGATACGAACGGCATACCGAGCCCCGGCGTCGAAATAAAAATGTTCCTGCCCCTCCTGTGACACAGCCATCGAGGGGACACCGAGGATCGTCCCTTCCATCGCTGCCGAAACTGTCCCGGAATACAACACGTCGTCGCCGAGATTCACGCCTTTATTGATCCCTGACACAAGGAGATCGGGCGGTGCCGACAGAAGTTTCAATATGGCCAGATTCACACAATCGACCGGGGTTCCGTTGACAGCGTAGATCCGTGTCCCAAGCTGCTGCACTCGCAGCGGCTTATGGAGCGTCACGGCATGCGCCACCGCAGTCCGCTCACGATCCGGCGCGACCACCCACACCTCGCCCACTCTCGACAAGGCCTTGGCGAGCGCCGTCAAACCAGGCGAGTGAATCCCATCATCGTTGGTAACCAGAATACGCATGGGTCCTTCAGGAACAAAAAAAGCTGCCGGCGGCAGCTTCTTCGGTCGGTCTTGGGTCAGGCGGCAATCCAGGAGATCCGTCCAACGTCTCCTGTCACGCCTGCTCCCTTACCCTTCACGACTTTTGGTCGGGGCGAGCCGATTTGAACGGCCGACCACTCGCACCCCAAGCGAGTACGCTACCGGGCTGCGCCACGCCCCGACACGCTCTATTCAATTTCATCGTCTCCTGCATTGTCTCCTTGGAGACGGCTGGAATGCAACCGGCTCGGAAGAGACGAGGCGGGACCCTCGTCAGTCGGAATGCGACTCCAAAATTTTGAGAATCGCCTGGAGATTCCCTCGCAGTTTCTGCGCGAGTTCTTTGGGGCGCACCCGTTGGCTTGCCACCCGTCCTCGCCTGGCCCAATATCGTTTGACGCCTGCGAGTGTGTGCCCTTCCTCATAGAGCATCCGCTTGATCTCCAACACCGTTTCGACTTCCCGCCTGACGTAGAGCCGCTGGTTCCCACGACTTTTCTTGGGCTTGAGAAACGGGAACTCTGATTCCCAGAAT
>JANYBU010000340.1 GCA_025360665.1 Nitrospira sp. | reverse complement strand
ACCGATCTCGGTGGATGTGCGTATCATTGCGGCGACGAATCTGAACCTGACGGAAGAGGTCAAGGCCAAACGCTTCCGGGAGGATTTGTACTACCGGCTCAACGTGATCGAGTTGCGCCTCCCTCCCCTGCGCGAGCGCCGCGAAGATATTCTGCTGCTCGTGAACGCGTTCATGAAGAAGTGTGCGGAATCACGCGGGAAACAGATACAGGGTGTGAGTGAATCTGCGCTGGCGATGCTGATGGATTATGCCTGGCCTGGCAATGTGCGTGAATTGGAAAATGTGATCGAACGGGCGGTCACGCTCAGCCGGAGCGAAAAGATTGTCCCTGACGATCTCCCGATGACGATTCAGGGAGCCCGTGGCGATCGGCGCGTGCTCGATGACGCGGCTGAACGAACCCTGCCGCTGGGTGAAGTGGAGAAAGAATATATCCTCAAGATCCTCGAGAAGACCGGCGGCAACAAGTACCAGGCTGCCCACATGCTCGGGATCGATCGCAAGACGCTCTATCGGAAACTGGGCGAGATCGAAGGGAAGACACCAGCATGAGCCCAGAGTCGTTCGATAGCGAGCAACAGTTTCGCCTCATTGTGGAAACCGTTCCCACTGGCATCCTACTCGTTGACGAGAGTGGAACGATTGTGATGGTGAATATCTCCGCACTCCACCAATTCGGCTACGAGAGGAAAGAGGTGCTCGGCAAGTCGGTCGAGATGCTCATTCCCGGGCCGTCTCGATCTGACCACCGGCAGCACCGAGCCGGGTTCAAAAAGGCTCCCCAGACACGATCGATGGGGGAAGGGCGCGAGTTGTTTGGCTTGCGGAAGGACGGGAGTGAGTTTGCTGTTGAAATCGGACTCACGCCCATTCAGACGGCCAAGGGGATGGGGGTAGTGGCGTCCATCGTGGATATTTCGGAGCGCAAACGTCTGGAGATGCAACTCCGGCGGGCTGAGCGGTTGGCAGAACTGGGCACACTGGCTTCCGGCATGGCGCATGAAATCGGTACGCCGATGAACGTGATCCTCGGGCGCGCGGAATATCTGTTCCAACGCACAGCCGATGAAGGGATGAAGAAGGGCCTTGCCACGATTGTCACGCAGGTCGAGCGAATCACCAAGGTGATGAACCAACTCCTTGCCTTTGCCCGGCGGAGGGCGCCGGAGCGGCGGGCCGTCGATTTCGGTGAGATCGTGGACGATAGCCTGGAGATGTTCCAGGAACGGATAGCTCAAAGTCACATCACGGTTGACAAGACGATTGAATCGTCATTGCCTCCTGTCCGTGCCGATCGGGACCAGCTCATCCAGGTGCTGATCAATCTGGTGATGAACAGTATCCATGCGATGCCGGAGGGGGGACGGCTCAGGCTGAGCCTCGCTCGTGAGGGCAGTTACGTCTGCCTCGGGGTGTCCGATACCGGCCACGGGATGCCGGAAGAGACCCGCTCAAAGGTATTCGAGCCCTTTTTCACGACGAAAGATTTTGGGAAGGGGACCGGTCTAGGCCTCACGGTCGTGAAAGGTATCATCGAGGAACATGGCGGGACCATTGCTGTGGAGAGTGCCCTCGACAAGGGCACGACGTTTTGGATTCGACTCCCCCTTGACGAAGCTCAGACCGCAAGCAAGTGTGAAACGTGAAATGCAGGACCGGCTGGTCTCTCTTGTTTATCTGGTCTGTCTCGTTTGTTTGGTTGAACCAGACAGACCAGATGAACCAGGTTAACTCTCGTCCGTCTCGCCCGTTTTCCCACACGTTCAGCTGTTCGATCGCCAGGCTGACGCTCTTCTGTCGCAATCTGCGACAGGAGCGGGGTGACATCTGGCGCAATTTTCATCAGGCCTTGGTGCGTACCCTTTCCCAGCCCTGCTCATTCAGAGGAAATCTCAAGCAAATTTGCTCAGTTCTGGAATCCATCACTTCCCGCCGGCGGGAGGGGCCTGCTTGCACGGGTTGTGCATCGTGTCCCATTAGCAGGTTGCGGAAAAACTATTTTGACATGCTGGAATTTGGATGGTCCGCATGTAGGGGAGAAGCTCAGTCTGTCTGGTCCATCTGGTTAGCCTCATGCAACCAAACAAACCAGACAGACCGAAGAGACCATATGAACAAGACAGGCTGGCGGAGTTTTCAGCATCCTACTAGAGAGTAAAGAGGGCCGGACTTAGAGGGGGTACAGGATGACACAGGAGAGGAAGCCAGCTGTGGTACTCATCGCCGAAGATGATCAGGAGATGCGGAGTCTCCTCTGCGATGAGCTGTACGATCTGGGGGTGTCCATCCGAGAAGCAGCTGATGGAGACGAGGCTTTGCGGTCGGTGCTTGATGCTCGCCCCTCACTGATCCTCACGGACCTTCGGATGCCGGCCGGGGGATTGGACTATATCGCCAGGCTCCGGACGTTTGCTCCGGGTGTGCCGATGGTGCTGATCACCTCATTTGGAGATCCTCAGACGAAAGCCGATGCATTGGCCATCGGCGTCGAGGCATACTTTGATAAGCCGGTTCGCCTCAGCGAGCTCAAAGGGGCCGTACGGCGTCTCTTAGGTCCGGCATTGGATGGAGAAATCGACTGAGACCTTAATGATATTGACTCTTCAGCGTGTGAGAGGTGTGAGATGGCCGGATCTCAAAAGCAAGCTAATAGCGTTCCCTCCTGTGCTGATCCCATTCTCGCAGCTCGACTGGAAGCCATCAAGCAGTTAGCCAGTGGGTCCTCCGATCGAGTGGCGGTCTTGGATCGCGGTTTCAACGTGATCTACGCGAATGAATCCGCATGGTCTGAGGAGGCGTCCCGGTTGTCTGACCATTCGGCGAAGTGCTATGAGGCTTTTGCTCACCGGAACGATCCCTGTGGCACCTGTCCGGCGACGAAGATGTACGAATCGCCCGACGTCCGATCCGTGGCCTGTTCTTCCGGAGGGGACGGCACGGCTTGCGGGATGCATCAGGCATTTCCGCTCGTATCGAGCAGCGGCGAGGTCGAGTCTGTGCTGGTGTTGTTCAAGGTGCCGCCGAAGCCTGCGAAGCAGGCGAGCGGTGAGCGCATGGAGGTGGAATACGAATCGAAGCCGGGTGATCTGATCGGCACGAGCGCGCCGATGCGAGAAGTCCTCGACATGATCCGGCTCGTGGCGGACAGTTCCGCGACCGTGTTGATTCAGGGCGAGAGCGGCACCGGCAAGGAACTGGTGGCCAAAACGATTCACCGCACCAGCTATCGACGGGATAAACCGTTCGTCGTAGTCGATTGCGGTTCGCTGCCGGAAACGTTGTTGGAGAGTGAGTTGTTCGGCCATGTGAAGGGATCCTTCACCGGCGCGCATGCCTCCAAACGTGGACTCTTCGAAGAGGCGGATGGCGGGACGATCTTCCTGGACGAGATCGCGGACACGACCGCGACGTTTCAAGCCA
>JANYBU010000303.1 GCA_025360665.1 Nitrospira sp. | reverse complement strand
TTCTTCGACTGCTCCACTGAGTCGGGAGGAATCAAGAACTGATGAACCCGATACCCTACGATCACCGTGTGCAATCGCCGCGATCGGCTAGAATCGCCAGTATAACGACATCATGACCCGGCGGTTCTCGGCGTTGGACCTATCCGCATAGCTGGTGCGAGTAAAGTTTGTCTCCAGCCCCATCCGAATTTCCTGCGTGAAATCGTGGTACAGGTACCCATAGTACGTGGATTCGCGGTCATAGATACTACTCAACGATCGCGTCGCCCCGCCACAGGCTGTCGCACTGGCCGCACAGGTCATTTGAGCGGCGTTGGAGGAATAGATCGTCCCATAGCCTCCGCCAATCCAGGTCTTGCCGTCGTCGGGAAGATAGTAGGTACCATGCACCATCATTGAGGTGGTACGAATGGCTTCGAACTTGCCGGTTTGACTGCTCACAGCAGCGAGACCACTATCGATGTTGGTTTGTCCGAAGGCGGTGCCGCCAAAGCCGGTGTTCGCTGCCGTCCCGCACACTGGGTTGCAGACTCCCCAACTTAGTCCGTTAAACATGTCAGAAATCCCAGCACCTGTGACCCCCTCCATCACAACGTGTGCCGTATGACCTATCTCTCCATCCCGTGATGGGAGAACCGGGATGAACACACTCGAGGAGACCCCCCAGCCAGTCACGTACGTCTGACTGCTCAGATTTGGCTGCCCGCCGGACGCATTTGTCGGTCCTCCTGAGTTTGCTTCGAGCCTTCGACCAACTCCGCTGACTTGCAGGCTCAGCGGTTTGAGCGAGATTTCGCCTGTCGAAGAACCGGTATACGGCGCTTGCAGGCCGTGATGCGCGACCTGCACCCCCGCAACAAACGAGGGTAGGGTACCATCGGCCTGTGGCGGCCGCTCCACAGAGAAGACGGGAGTTAGGGTCAGAGTATCCGTTAACCGAAGCTGCTTCGACAGGCTGGCCTGAATCCACCGATTAAACATATTCGCTGGAGTTGCAGACACCGACACCTGCCCCCTCGAATATTCAGACATGTATCCAAACCGCGACCAATCCTGCCCGATCTTCACATCGACCGCTGGACTCTCGACCAGGAAGTACAGCTGAAAGATGCGCGGAACCGGGCTGGTCAGCGACGAGAACTCAGACACTCCGGAGGTGCCGATCGCCGGTTCGTTCCCCAGAAAATCGAGCGCTCCATAAAATCGGCTCTTGATGTCATCCCGCTCTGGGGCTCGCACATCGAGCGTGATCCGGCTGCTCCGCGGGCTGGTTTGAAACGAGTTGTTTGCCCCGCCTACCGTATTGCTTCGCAGGACGGGACGATTGCCGATGATTTCCGCAAAACTTCGAGTATTGTCCCCGAGGAAATCGATTTCGGCGAAGCCTCCCAGTTTGACTTGTAAGCCGTTCTTCGTGATCCCGTTCGCCTGCTTCTCGCGTTGTTCCTCGCGTTCTTCCTCTTGGACGGCTTGATCATACTCCTGTTGCGTGATGATGTTTTTGTCCAGCAGGAGCCGTAGCGTGCGGTGTTCGTCTCCCTCCGCGAGACTGGGTTGAGTGAACAAAAGAACGGTGGCCAGCGCAACCATTCCCGCTAGAGCCTGTCCCACAGTGATGCGACGCCGGCAGGCAACCATATTCATTTTCCCTCGCCCGATTTGACTTGTGATTGATGTGATCGAAGAGGGTAGAGCAAGGACAATGCCGTCCGAGAACGTCGGCGGGGTGATAAAAATCGCTTGTCCGGTGGAGAATCAAGGATGGAATCGCGCGAATCCGCACAGGCCGCACTGTGCGAGATAGCAGGAGAAGGGGGCCTGCAGATGAGTGTGTCGCGTGTGACGCGCCGAGGAATCTCCCTATTTGACTACTGCAGTCGGATAGTTACGCCTCGCGCAGCACGCGGCATAGGACTCGTATCAAGACGGACTAAGTTTTGCAGAGTTGCCGAGAGAAGTTCTTCTTGTGGGGGTGGGGAACAGGGATGGCCGGTCATATGACTTCCGTCATGACGCAAGACATTGAGGATGCCGTTTATCGCTTTGTGTTGCAGCGTCGCAGGCTGACCTTCACCGTGCTCTCGCACGCATTTCCTCAGTGCACATGGCAGACGCTGTTCCAGGTGCTGCACCACCTACAGGAGAAAGACCTCGTGGTTCTGACTCCTCTTCTGTGGGATTACGAGATCTGTGCACAGGAAGAAATGGTGCAAACCGACGGGAGGACCACGTGAACGAACAGTGGTCTCGCTCTAATGTCGCTGGAGGAGGTCGATAGCAAAGACCGTTGAAACAGGCAGTTGTGTGGACGAGACACTCACGGGGAGGCGGTTATGCACTGCCTACGATGCAACGGGTTTGTGGTGCCGGAGCAGATCTCAGATTCCCATGGTGTGACCGAACGGTTCGAAGCTGTACGCTGTCTGAACTGCGGCAATATCGAGGATGCCATGATCCTGGCCAATCGGAATCACCCGATACGCCGTCTGTCGTCAAAGGTACCACGACTCCCTGTTGCCGGCTGCTCCCTTGATCGCTGGGTCGATTCCTAATGGGGGATACACGAGAGTCCTGACATGATGTGTGCCTAGAGATATGCATACTCCAGCACATGGCCCCGTCGCAAGCGACGGACAGAAACAATCACCATGATCTGCTTGGCTTCCTGGTTGAATCTCGCCGTGCTTGGCCATCAGCATGTCATTGACTGTTGCGCGAGCGGTAGAAGTGTCAGGAGCCAATCTTCAATGCACCCGACTATCTTTTCGGAACTGACCGGCCTTCTTCGAGGTCTTGGAGGTCTGCCCAGGCGGTGAGGTCGGTGCGGGAGGGATCGACGGCGTTTCTGAGCTTGTTGAAGTATTCCTGCTTCTTGGAAGTGCTCGGTCCGCGATTCAGCATCATCCGGTTCCATGCTTCCAACTCGGCAGGAGGATGCGCCTTTGCCTTCTGCGTAAACCATTTCGCCACTGTGTCGTCTGATGGATTGGTTTTGACGGCTGCGGTGAACTGGTCGGCCGTGACCCCCGCGAATTCCATGAGCCGGTCGTCCATAGGGCAGGGGTAGATGTATTCGCCCTCGGTCTTGGCCAGCACGGCGCGGCATTTATCGATCATGCGCGCCAAGTGGACGTAGCCTTCGAGCTTGAATCTCATGCTGCGGGGAAACGACGTTCGAAGATCCATGGAACTCCCGATCGAGATCTTCCTCACCGGTGCCTCTCTCCATGGCGGGGAGAGGGCGCGGAGACGAAACGTTTAGACCAACTTATGATTCGTGAACGTCAGGTTTTTCACAACCACTTCGCCGTTTTCGTAGGAAATATTCCGGCGGGTGGCCGGCAGATCCGATGATCCGATCCGCACGTAGGTGTCGGTGATGCTTTCTGCGTTGGTCAGCTTCCCATCGGTGGGCGAGTAGTAGTACACGCTGTACTTCGTCGTCAGATTCTTCTGGTCTTGGGTCACCGCGCTTTCTTCCACGTTAATCGTAAAGGCAAAGGGGGTCATGCCGGGGTGCGCCATCTTGCGATTGATCTGGGTGATGCGATTGTCTTTGACGCGATAAAACGAGTTTGACCCATGAATGATCAGTTTCGTGCCGAACGGGTGTCCATCTTCTTCCATGGTCAATGAGTACTTGCCGTCCGATTCTTCGAAGGTTCTCGGGCCACGGTGCACGGCGATCATTCCTAGCTGTTCCTGCACCCACTTCTGCACGTCGGCCTCTCCCAGTTGAACCGATACTTCGCGAGGGCCTTTCACCATGATGGGGCCGCTGCATTCCTTCCCGTTCACATTCACGGTCAGGTCGGCCGTGAACCCCTTAAAGTCTTTCTGCCACCGCGCGGTGTTTTCAAAGGCTTGCCGAAGCAATTCGCGGGCTTTCGGATCGTCGGCGACGGTCGGCTGATTCGGCTTCTGATGTTCCATTGATGATCTCCTTCGTGAATCGAATTATCGAATTGGCCGTGCATTATACGCTTGAGGTGAAACGTGCCACAAGCGCTCCCAAGCGCTCGACCCGAGCTGGTTGCGCTAGTTTGTTTGGTGTATCTCGTTTATTTGGTTGAACCAGATCATCTAGACAAACCAGGTTCGTCCCGCCTGTCTCGTGCGGCTCCCCTCTTGAGCCCATATTAGGCGCTAGAAGAAATTGAACATTTCGGGTATAGTGCGCCGAGCGAGGGCTCTATGCCCACGTAGAACGAAAGGATGGACATGGAACGACGGGCTGCTTCCCATACCGAAGAAGAAGAGATGAATCATCGCCGCCGGTTGCTGAATGCCGCAAAGAAAGGCGATCAGAAGGCCATTGCCAAGCTCTTAGAGCTCTATCAAGTGCGCATCCATAGTGGCGACATGGTTCAGAAGCTGAATAAAACATCTGCGACGCACAAACTTCAGGCTCAGCTCGCTGAAGGGAAACCCGTGAAGGGGGGGGCGGGGAGCCACGGTAAGAAGACTGCGCCTGTGAAGCCCGCACCAGCGAAACCCGCGCCGCGCGCGGCCATCTCGAAGCCAAAGCCCAATCCAAAGTCCAGGCCCAAAGTTCTGCCAGCTAAAGCAGCAGTAAAGAAACACAAGAAGTAGCCACGCTGAGATTATTGCACGGCCACTCGTAGTCCCCCTCCTGCAAGTTTTGCCGCGATCTCTTCCGCTTGTTCCAGCGCCCCCGCAAACACGATGGCTTCGCCATCATGATCGATCTTCCACGCCAGCTCGAAGGCTTTCGGGCTGGTCATGCCTGGGATGTATTGGCAGAAGAGCGCAATGACTTGCTCGTACGTATGACACTCGCAATTGAACACGATCACACGCGCGTCGAGCCCGATATCTGTGCCGATGCTGGTGGCCTCTGTCGGGACGGGGGGTGCGAAGGGGGTTTGCGTGCCAGCCATGGGGACGAATTCTAGCAGACTTGGTTGTAACTTTTAATAGCCTACCCGGATGAGCAGGTGGTTGCTTCTCGGCCAATTCTCTCGGACACAGGATTGCGTATAGAGCGCGAAATGAGCGGGGGAGTCTGTGACCGGTTGAAGCTGGTGTGCCGATGCGAGGGTCTGCGTATAGACGAGTGAGGCGGATGTTTTTACGAGGGCGAGCCCATATTCAAAATGGTAGCCCTCTTCAAGGGTGACGCTACTCTTCGAGAGTGCTCTCACCCGACTGAGATCATAGGTCTGTTGTCTGAACGAGTCGTCCATGAGGCGCAGGAGTGCGGCAGGGCCTGGCACGAGACTGTCGCCGATACGAAGACTGTGGGAGGGCTCGAATAGTCCACGTTGAAGACGACGGTTCTGGCGAAGCGCCGTGTGAAAGCGCGCGCGCCAAAGAGGATCGTGCAGGTCGCGATCGATGGCAGCTGTCACAGGAGCTGGAAGCGGTCCACTCACATCATGGCCCTGCACGAGGCGTCCGGATTCGATGAGGTCCGGGAAGCTCATGCCCATCCGGTCTTGGAATGCCGTCATCCCGGACATGGGGGTCAATTGCAGCGCCATGAAGTCGCGAAAATGGACGGTGGCAAAACGAGCCAGGAGCCGTGCCAAGGTATCTGGGTGGCATAGATGAAAGGGGTAGAACAGCGCGTGAGGTGCTCGGGGTCGATTCATCGACAAAGTTTCACGGTCATGCTAGGGTTTGCGCGTGCGATATCTCTTCACGTCGTGGCTCGATTTCCTGCTCATCTTTGTCCCGGTGACGATCGCGCTCGAAGTCCTTCGAGCCGATCCATTGCTCGTCTTTGTGTCGGCTGGACTTGCCATTATTCCGCTGGCGGGCCTATTAGGACGAGCCACCGAGCATTTGACGACCCATGTCGGTGCCGGCATCGGCGCGCTGCTCAATGCCTCGCTTGGCAATGCCGCGGAATTGATTATCGCACTGGTGGCTCTGCGCGAGGGCCTTCACGATGTCGTCAAAGCCTCTCTGACCGGCTCGATCCTGGGCAACATCTTACTCGTTCTCGGGGTCTCCATGTTTGCCGGCGGGGTGAAGTACGAGCGGCAGAAGTTTAATCAAACCGCTGCCGGAATGGGCGC
>JANYBU010000247.1 GCA_025360665.1 Nitrospira sp. | reverse complement strand
TCCTTGCGATGGATGCTATCGTAAAAGAGCCAGCCACAATGGCTGTGCCAGAATCCCTTGGTCGCGTTGTACGGATCTTCTTCTTCATCCGTCTTGGCATGATGGCGGATATGGTCGCTACCCCACTTGAGGGCAGAATTTTGCAGTGCCCAACCGCCGGCGACGAGGATACAGGCCTTGACCCAGTTTGGGCATTCGAAGCTCTGATGCGACACCAACCGATGATAGCCGACGGTGATACCCATGCCCGTGACGATGTACATCACCAAGAACAGGACCCAGTCGAAGAGGCTGAACCCGTAGTAATAGCCATAGAGTGGGAGACCGATCGTCGTGGCAACCACGATGGCGCAGAATAGAGCAAAGTTCAGAGGAGAAAATTCGGCCCTAATCTCCGCAGTTTCAGTTGTTGTCGCGAGCATGACTTCTCCTTGAACACTCACCCATCGCTTGATTGGGAAACACCACGGGGAAGATGAAGCACTATTGACAGCATACCGAATTCACGCGAATGTTTCAAGCGATTGGCACAAGTGTATACTGACGGTGTCCCTCCGTCTCACTGAGAATGGGGTATCGATGACGACAATCTCTCCCCCTCCTGAATCTGTCATACGCCGTATCGGTGAACAGCTCGCTCGTCTCTCTGCCGGTCGAACTCCGACTCTCTTTGAGCGTCGCTGGTGGTCGCAAACGGCGCTCAATCTAGCGATGCAAGACAGCGTCTTCAAGACACAGTTGTTTCGATTTATCGATGTCCTGCCCTCGGTCACTGACGACGAGCAGGTGGTCATGCTGGCTCGCGAGTACATGGGCGATGGAGGCGTACCACTCTTCGGCGGCCAGTGGGGACTCAAAGCCCTTTCCGCCACCAGCTTGGGAGCCCGACTCAGCGGCAAGGCGATCAGAAGCCAGGTCGAGCATATGGCGCGCACCTTTATTGCCGGAGCGACCGCCGAGGAAGCGGCGCCGCGATTGACCGATCTGTGGCAGCATGGACGAGCCTGGTCGGTCGACTTGTTGGGCGAGGCCACCATCAGCGATCGCGAGGCCGATCGATACCGTGATCGCTGTATGGAAGCCCTGACCCTGCTCGCACGAGTGGCGGCCTTGTGGCCGTCCCTTCCCTTACTAGAGCGGGACCATCTCGGACCGATACCGAGGGTCCAGCTCTCCATCAAAATATCCGCCCTCTCTCCCCATCTCGACCCGATCGATCCAGAAGGAAGCTACCGTTCTGTGGCGGCGCGGCTTCGACCCATCCTCGATCTGGCGATGCGCCTCCCCACTTCGTTGATCTTCGATATGGAACAGGCCGAGACGAAAGCATTGCTGGTAGAGATCTTCACCAGGCTCTTCGCGGAACCTTCCTACAAGACCTATCCGTACGCGGGTCTCGCGTTGCAGGCCTACCATCGGGAAACGGCACGAGATATCGAGGGGCTCCTGGCCTGGGTTCGCCAGCGCGGGGCGCCCATCACCGTTCGATTGGTGAAAGGGGCCTACTGGGACTCGGACACGATCCGCTACCGGCAACGAGGCTGGGCTGTTCCTCTCTTTGAACACAAGATGGAAACAGATGCCAACTATGAAGCGCTTACGCGTCTCCTTTTGTCTCAGACCTCCCTCATTCGACCGGCCTTCGGGACACACAATCTCCGTACGCTTGCCTACATCGAAGCGGTTGCGGAGTCAATCGATCTCCCCCCAGAGACCTGGGAATATCAGATGATCTTCGGCATGGCCGAGCCCTTTCAGCATGCTGTCACGCAGCATGGGCGCCGACTGCGGCTCTACACCCCAATGGGTGATCTGCTTCCAGGCATGGCCTATCTCGTGCGGCGATTACTGGAAAACACCTCGAACGAATCATTTCTACGCAAGGAGTATGTGGAATCCCAGTCACTGAGCACGTTGTTGGCTCCGCCTGTTCTTGAAGAACTGACTCAGAAGCAGCTCCCCTTGTCTCAGCCAGCCGGTGTGCAGGAGTTTCGAAATGAACCGCAGCGGGATTTTGCGCAGACGGACAGCCGAGTGGCGATGCAGCAGGCCCTGGCGACCGTGCGGTCGCAACTCGGCCGGCAGTGGACGTCGTCGTCCGGGGGGCTACGCCTGACGGGTCCTCTCATTGAGTCTCGCAACCCAGGACATCCGGATGAAGTCGTGGGTCGGTTGTCCAGCGCGAGTTCGTTGGATGTCGAACAGGCGGTGCGCCGGGCGGTCCACGCATGGGACGCCTGGCGCGACACCACAGCGGAACGACGCGTGGACATCTTGCGTGCAGCCGCTGCGCTCATGCGGACGCGGCGCGAGGAGTTGGCGGCATGGGAGATATTGGAATGTGGGAAGCCGTGGCGGGAAGCGGATGCAGACATTGCTGAAGCGATCGACTTTCTGGAATTTTATGCGGCGGACTGGCGCAGGCTCGCTCCCCCAACACGGTTAGGACAGGAGCCGGGTGAACTGAACCAGCGTCTCTATCGCCCTCGGGGGGTGACGGCCGTCATCGCCCCGTGGAATTTTCCGTTGGCAATTCCTACCGGCATGGTGTCGGCGGCACTCGTGACCGGGAATCCCGTGCTCTTTAAACCCTCCGAGCGCTCGCCAATGATGGGGCACTGGCTCACGGAGATCTTGCGGGAGGCCGGTGTGCCTGCTGATGTACTCTGTTGTCTGCCGGGTGGGCCCGACATTGGACGCGCGTTGGTGCACCATTCCGAGATCGCGACCATCGCGTTTACCGGTTCGAAGGACGTGGGGCTCGGCATCCTGAAAGATGCCGCTACTCTTATGCCGGGGCAACAGATGGTCAAGCGGGTGCTGGCTGAGATGGGAGGAAAAAATGCGATCATCGTAGATGAGACGGCGGATCTCGATGACGCGATCACCGGAGTGGTCTCATCGTTTAGCGGCTATGCGGGACAGAAATGTTCCGCCTGCTCGCGGGCGATCGTGCATGCTGCGATCTACGATAGTTTTCTGGAACGCCTCAAAGAGGCGGTACTGAGCCTGCGAGTCGGAAATCCTGAAGAGCCGGGCACACAGGTCGGGCCGGTGATTGATCGGCGAGCGCAGGCGAAGATTCAGGAATACATCGAGATTGGAAAGAAGGAAGCCCGTCTGCTGGTGGAAGGGACTGTGGCGGGGCCCGGATGGTATGTCGGGCCGACAGTCTTTGCGGACGTGGTGCCGACACATCGAGTGGCCCAAGAAGAAATCTTTGGGCCGATCCTCGCGGTGATGAAGGCCGCTTCCTTTCAAGAGGCCCTGACCCTGGCGAATTCGACGGCCTATGCACTCACCGGCGGAGTCTATTCACGAAGTCCGGCCAATCTGGAGCTGGCACGGCACGTGTTCGATGTCGGGAATCTCTATCTGAATCGTCCGATCACCGGCGCGTTAGTCGGACGTCAACCGTTTGGAGGCCATCGACTCTCTGGAGTTGGAGCAAAGGCCGGAGGTGAAGAGTACCTGACGCAATTCATAGTCACCCGTGTCGTCAGCGAGCAGACCCTCCGTCGAGGATTCGCGCCGCCCGAGTGAGGTCTTCGGCGGCTTGATCTCGTAAGATTCCAGTTCTTCCATGATATCCGTGACCACACCCCGGTCCTCCAACGGCGAAAGTTCCTGCCGCTCGACATATTTGACCAAGCCCACACCTTTCGCAAACCAGGCAGTCATCACATCGGTCCCGAGAACTGTCCTGTTCGTACCCGAGAGATGAATCTGCATGTACATGCGCGCTTCCACCTTCACGGCATCCTTGAACGTGCCGGCCGGCACGGTGACGGATTCCTGTCCCACCACCGTGGCATCGCCCTGCGCATCGGCCTTTTCATTGATGCCATCCCGATCCATATCGGTGTCAAAGTCCAGCCCCTTGCGGTCGAATTGCGGGAAGGACGACGGGGCCTTCAGCGGGAAGCGCACGATCTGATAGGGCACGAGTTGTTTTTCCAAGGGCGTGCCAGGTTCAGAACCGTAATAAACGATGCCGACGCTGTCGCGACGGTAGAAACTATCGGATGGGCCATGGTTGCCTGGATTGGAATCGTGGAACACGGTGACCGTCATGCCCTTGATGGTTTTCGTACCGGTAACCGAGGACACATTGCTGAAAAATTTATGCTCAACCGTTTGCAGCGGCCCTTCAGTAATCTGACCACGATAGTGCCATTCATTTCCGGTCATATCGGGAAAATAGTCGGTGGACTCAGCAATGATCCCGGCGTCTTCCGCTGCAAGAGACGCTGACCAGGTGCTACAGACGAACAGCAGAGCAGTGGCCATGATGAGGGCCCTTCGATATCCCGGCTTATTCAGCGGCATGCGCGAGGTTCTCCACTGGTTGAACGATGCGATGACCGTACCATAGGAATCCTGGAGGCGGCAAGGTAAAGAGATCGGCTCTCCTCCATGTCGCGCCTGCAGACTTGCCTTCGCGCGATATCCCACCCATAATCCGGCTAGCAGGATGCTGAAAAAGTCCGCCAGCGTCGTTCCCACCTCGAAAGCATCCTCAACGTAGCCCAGAGGCTACGCCTCCGGTGCTTTCATCGGCTGCGGCCTTGCTGGACAAACTTTTCGAACATCCTGCAGGGAGTTTTCTCTTCGTCCGAGCCGTTTTGTTCTGCGATATCCAGAGGATCAACATGGGTTTCCCCATCGCCTATTAAGCGACGACCCACCGAGATGACGAGACCAGCTAGCGAAATTACACATGCGGTGCTTGTGACTGGTGCGTCCGGAGGGATTGGTCGTGCAATCAGTCTGGCCTTTGCGGCAGCAGGCTGGTCTGTGGGGGTCCATTACCATCGAAACAAGGCAGCGGCCAAGGACACGCTCACGCACGTAGTGGCCGCCGGTGGAGCCGGGGCGCTCTACGAAGCCGATATCCGCGAGTCGCATGCGGTGCAACAGATGGTGGAAGCCTCCTGCCGCCAGGTACCGGTGCCGTCGGTGTTCATCTGCAATGCCGGAATTGGAGGGAGCCATCTCCTCCTTCGACAGCATGAAGAAGATTGGGCCGAGGTGTTGGCCACGAATTTGACGGGAACATTTCACTGCCTCCGCGCCATGGCCCCTCCCCTCCTCACTCGCGGCGGCGGGTCGATCGTCGTGATTGGATCGCATGCCGCGTTCCATGGCGCCATTGGACAGGCCGCCTACGCGGCGTCAAAAGCCGGTCTCATCGGTCTAGTACACACCGCAGCCCAAGAGTGGGGAGCTGGCAACGTCCGTGTGAATCTCCTCTTACCTGGCTGGCAGAAGACGAGGCTGTCTGAAGGGGCCATGCCAGAAGGTGATAATTGGAACGATCATGCGTTGGGCCGGCCACCGTCACGAGATGAAATTGCCAAAACTGTTGTGCATCTGGCGCAACTCAACGATGTGTCGGGACAGGTTTGGAACTGTGATAGCCGAAATCTTTAGCAGGATGCTGAAAAAGCCCGCCAGCTTCGTTCTCGCATCGTTCAGGTCCTCAACGTACCCCAGAGGGTACGCCTCCGGCCCTTCACTCGCTGCGGCCTTTCTGGACAGCCTTTTTGAGCATCCTGCGGGAGTATTGTTTTGTCGTGCGGAGCATCGAAGTTCTCGCGTGCCAACATAGTTTTTCATTCAGGCCGCTCGATTCCAAGCTATGCGACGAGCCAAACGACACGCTCACGACTCCAGCCCGCGAGGGATTTTTATCACCGCGACCGATACGGGTGTCGGGAAAACACTCGTCACGTCTGCGCTCGTAGTGTGTCTGAGTCAACGGGGAATCGATATAGGCGTTATGAAACCAATTGAGACAGGGGTCTCGCGATCGACCAAGGCTCAGTCTGATGGAGCGCGGTTGCGAAGAGTAGCTGGAAGCCATGATCCGATGGCAGAAGTTTCTCCCTATGTCTTTCGACTCCCCGTGGCGCCGCTCTCGGCTGCATGGACGGAACGAAAGACTATACGAGTGGCGACCATCTTACGAGCCTTCCGCGCCCTGCGTCAGAAGCATGCGCTTGTGATGGTAGAGGGAGTGGGCGGCGTGCATGTGCCTATCACGTCGTCACTTGACGTATCAGACATAATCAATCAGATGAAGTTACCTGCCATCGTGGTCGGACAATCGGGCTTGGGGGGAATCAATCACGCGTTGTTGACACTTCACGCGCTCCGCCGGCGAAAGATTCCCATCGTGGCGTTGGTCTTGAATCAGCGTCGACCAGTGCGGACGAAGAGCGCTCGCGTGCAGGAACAATCGACCGTGAGTCTCCTTCGGCGCCTTGCCGGGGTTCCCGTGGTGGGCCCCCTCCCCTACAGCCCGAGTGTGAGTCGAAATTGGAACGAAGGCCTGGTCCGCCTCGCGGGGACCGCTCCGATCAGAAAGCTGGCGAGGTTGGTCCTGACATCTTGGCGAGGAACGCGTTCACGGCGTGGCTGATATCCGGGGCCTTGAGGATCGCTGAAATGATCGCCACCCCATTCGCGCCAGCGCGCATCACCTCCACGGACTGATCGATCTGAATCCCGCCAATGGCGAAAACGGGCAACGACGTGAGCCTGCGCATCGCACGTAATCCCTCAAGCCCAACCACCGGGTCATGGTCCTGTTTGGAACCGGGTTTGAAGATGGGACCAAAGCCAAGATAGTCCGGTTTCCCGGCGGTGGCCTCCCGCACCTGGTCGGGATTGTGCGTGGAGATCCCGATCAGCTTGTCCGGGCCCATCACCTTCCTCGCCAAGTCGAGCGGCAAGTCTCCTTGCCCCAGATGCACGCCATCGGCATCCACGGCCAAGGCCAGGTCGCAGCGATCGTTGACGATGAAGAGTACGCCGGCCTTCGCAGCAGCCTGTCGGAGCGCCAAGGCCTCCAGGTAGGCGTCCTTCATCGATGCAGTCTTGTTGCGATATTGAAAGAGCGAGGCACCGGCCTCAGCCGCCGCCGTCAGCACCTCGACCAAGGGACGCGCAGGGCAAACCGACGGATCGAGAATGATGTAGAGGCCTGAGAGGGAGTATGGACGCGGGGCATTCATGAGGGAGACATTCTAGCAGGATGCTGAAAAAGTCCGCCAGCGCTCTCAAGCGCGCGACGGGCACGATCCAAGTTCGAAGTTCGGGGTTCGAAGTTCCGGAAACCTCGAACTTTGGACCTCGAACCCTCATCCGTCTCGTCAGTCTCGCCAGTCTCGCATATCTCAATCGGTAATCCTGCGGGAGTGTCCTCCTGTTGTGCCCCACGTGCCTGCCTGTATGTGGCACGCAGACAGACAGAGAGATGGGTATTGAGGATGACATGACGAAGCCGGTTTCCGACCAGACTCTTATTGCAACCATCAAAGACACGATCAGCGGGATTGACAAATCAAGCGTCGCCGAAAAGCTCGTAGTGTAACCCTGCTCGGTGCCCTCGAAATTCCAAAATCGCTTTGTCGCCCCCCCGTTCATACAAATCGCACAGCCGGTTGTCCGCATCCACGTAGTAGCGGTACGTCGGCTCTTTTACTTTCGCGATCTTCAACCCCTTCTTGTGCGCTCGCCGAATGAAATCAAGATCCTCCGCAAAGGGGAGATTGCAAAACCCTTTCAATTTCTTGAACACTGACGTTCGGGCAAAGAATGTCGCGCTTGCATAGCATTTGCTCAGGTGGATCTTCTTGCCAGGACGCTGTGCATCCGGCGCGTACTGCTTTTCGACAGGGCCAACATACTCAATTCCTCCGTAGAGCAACGCCAGCGAAGGTTTGTGCTCCATCGCCTCGATTCGGATCGCCAGATGATTTTCTCGATACTCATCATCTGAATCTAAAAACGTCGTGTACTCCCCTGAGGCGAGTGTGATGCCAATATTGCGCGATCGTGGAAGACCTGTATTCGCGTGGTAGAAATACGTGATGCGCGGGTCGGATTTCACAACCGGCATCACGACCTGCCCGGTGTCGTCCGCACTACCATCGTCAATGATGATGAGCTCCCAGTTGCGGTAGGATTGTGTCAGCACCGAAGCCATGGCGCGTGTCACAAGATGCGCGCGATTGTACGTGCAGAGGATGATAGAGATAAGAGGTGAGTCATTGTTCGTTGAGATGTTTGTCTTCATTCGAAATCTGATCCCTTCTGGTTGACCCTCTACTTCTCGTCGAAGCTGGGTTCGCAAGCGCCGGTGTGACGGAGAAGAGCAGCGGCAGGAAAAGGAAGAAGACGCCCCCCCCGGCGAGCCTCCGACAAGCGGAACCACCAGCAGGCTCAGCCTACTCCCCGCTTGGAGAACGGCTGGGACGTGGCCTGTTGATCTCCTGTGCTCGCGCAACGCGCAGTCTCAGAAGGGGATGGCGAGGGGGCGGGTATGGGTGAAGAGTTGAGTTCAGGCCTCGTGTGGCTCGTCTCGCGTTAAAGAAACTATGGTGGCTGGCACCGTTCTTCTCTCCCTGCATACTCCCCGCCTGGAGAACAGCGCAAGCGTCGGAAAAGTTCCTGTCCATGCTCAACCCGTGAGACCCTGTTTCAATCGCTCGAGAAGTTGGCCCAATCGTTCCTGGTGAGGCGAAGCCACAGTGATGAACCCCACGCCTAGCTCGCCCTCGCGGCTCCAACGCACCGCCGCCCGCTCAATGCAAATGGGTGACGTCTCACCGGACACGTCGAAGCGCAGGTGTACCTGCATGCCTGAATAGACTAGACTGTCGGTCTTCACGCGACAGCCACTCTTCGACAGGTTCATGATCGTACCGACCGATTCACCGCGCGGTTGACCAGAGAGAGCCTCTTCCAATATGAAATGAGTCTGAAGCCGGGTCGTATTTCCAACGAGAAATGAGTCTGAGCGGCGGCTGTGCTGAATCGGTCATGATGCCAGGCATGGTGATCGACATGGAAGAAGCACGGCTGCAGACGATTG
>JANYBU010000241.1 GCA_025360665.1 Nitrospira sp. | reverse complement strand
GGCCCTTAATAAGCGCGCATCGTGTGCCGGAAGAC
Organism: Nitrospira sp.; assembly: GCA_025360665.1. GTDB lineage: Bacteria > Nitrospirota > Nitrospiria > Nitrospirales > Nitrospiraceae > Palsa-1315. The sequence continues at coordinate 5,119 of JANYBU010000241.1, read as the reverse complement.
GAAACGACACCGCCTCGGATTCGTCTTTGGGAGCAGACATAACGAATGATTTTGACTTCGGCGTGATTGTCGGCTCGGTCGTAGAGAAAAACTTATCAATTTCACTGTAAGTAACTGGATTGGAGTGCTTCTTCAGTTGATGAAGCAGAGGGCGCGAGTCGCCACGAACCCACGCCGATAACATCTCGTATAGTTCGTTGATGTCGGTCAGTTCAAGTCGCCTGCGACACCCATCGCCTATGGTTTGGTAGGTGACGGAATAATGTTTAGCCACTGCTCGCACCGCTTCGTGAAAAGAGTCCTGGAAAGGCATGCCCCCTGCGTGGTTCTCCCGGAACAATCGAAATACCTGAAGCAGTTGCTGAACAGTGTTTGGATTCAACATGGCTCAATCTCCTAACGTAAGGATCTTAAGATAAGTAAGATACTGATGATTGAGAAGGAAGTCAAGATGGTGACTGAGCTTCTGGCAAGGTATCTCAGGAATCTCCACGCTTCCAGGGTATGCTCTTGCCACAATCGGGTCAATTCATACCTACGCTCAGTTGCCGTCTTAGCGGAGGGAAATGGTTGTATTTCCCTCGCCTGACTGAGGCATTGAGGTCTTTGAATTGAAGCGGGGGGAGTCTGACGACACCCCCCTGCCCCCAGAACAGTACGCCCGCGTTGCCGCCGGCGCTTAGTGATCGCCTAACCCGGTTATGGAGCTCTGCGGACTGGTAATCGGGGCAGGAGAAATTTCAGGTGATCATTGACAAGAGTCAAAATGAAAAATGCCGATCCTCGGATGGACCGGCGCTAGTGAGCGAAACTTAGCGAATGATCCTATGCGGCAACATAACGCTTGATGCTGAGTTTCTTGGCATGGCTGCGAGTCTGTGCCACATCGTACGCAAGCTGCATCCGAAGAAGGTGATCCATGTCAGGGCCGAACGCTTTCTCAATGCGGAGGGCCATTTCAGGGGACAGAGACGCCTTGCCGGCGAGAAGATCCGACAGGGTCGCGCGACGAACTTTAAGAATGTCTGCTGCTTTGGATACGCTTAAGCCCAGCGCTTCGATGATCTCGGTTCTGATAAGGTCTCCCGGATGGGGCGGGTTCTTCATAATCATTGTACCGTCTCCTTTCAGTGGTAGTCGATTAAATCAATGTCGCTGGCGGTGTTTGTTGGTTCGTGATAGCGGAACACAATGCGCCAGTTTCCAGTCACGGTTAAACTCCAATAGCCCTTCATATCACCTTTCAGCGGGTGAAGCTTCCAGCCCGGGAAGCGTCCCACCTGTTCAAGGGTGAGGGCGGTTTCAAGGGCTAATAGAAGTTTTCCCACCTTATCCAGATGGGAGGCTGAGACGCCTTTGGGGTTGTCCTCTGTGTAGAGCTGCAGGAGCCCTTTATGGCGAAATTTGGTAAGGCGCATGTAACTCCCTTCATTGTGGTAGTATGTACGGTATAGCCGTACACGTCAAGAGATTGTTTGTACAGTAGGGGGTGGTTGGCACCCACTTCCTTCACATCGACGAATTTGACTCCTGCCCCAGAGCTTGCAGAGGACTTGCTGTGTTTCTATCCCAGTGACAAGTCGGGTCTTCGAAGCCTGATATCCATCCGAACGTCCCGGCCCCTCCGATCCAGTGCCTGACCGTGCAGTAGTCTCCAATCCGACGTAACGTGTCGTTGAACATGAGGAAGAAGACTTTCGATTCGGCTTCTCTCGCGTTGCGGGTCAGGCTAATCTGAAAACGCTCGGTTGGCACGGTGATTCCTAACGAGCAAAAGTACCGGTGCTCCTCAAACTCCCGTGGCAGACTGTCGATGTCTTTGCTGATGTACTTGGAGAGATACCGGGCGAGTTTCACCGGAGACGTTCCAGGCCGTGGCCCCTTCACGTTTACTTGGCCCTGTGCTTTTCCGACGATCTTGTACCAACAGCGCCGTAGGAGACGAATGTCCTGAAATCCACGGACTGCCAGATGGGGATGGATCGCTCCCCGCTTCTGACATTCCAACACCGCCACGTAGGGCATCGAGTAACCATCGCGCGAGAGCATGCGCCGTAAGCGTTCTAGGTCGGTCAACACTCTCTCTCGATCTTCTACATTGTCGCGATAGGTTAGCGTGAGCAGATGGTCTGCTCCGATGGAAAGACATTTCCGTCTGATCTCGCCAGTCGCCCGCGCTCGTGCGCGCTTTTCGTTCTGTTCTTTGTTCTGTGACTTGCCCTTGAGACCTCGCTTGCCCGGATGCGGATCAACCTTTCCCCACGAGCTCTCAATCCACTGCTTCCCAAAGTCGTGAATCTTGACTGACCACGTCGACCCGCCAGATGACTGTGTGTGTGAGTGGGATTCCGTGTGATCGACGAGAAATGTCTTTCTGACAAGTTTAGGGGCTGCCGGGGGACCGGCAGCCGTGCGCCGCTGGCAATTGCCAGCGGGCGCATCGCCTGCTGCTCCTTGACCGTCGCTTCGTGGTTCTCTGAAACCTCTGTGCTCGTTGATTTCCACGATCACCTGACCTCGTAATCTGTAACTAAAAATGTAACTATCCTCATGCTAACTTCCCTCTCCACAAGCAATCGTGCGCAATTCGGCTGATTCACTTAACCAGGCAATTCCATTGATGATTCTGTTTGTTCTGGTGAGAGTGAAGAAGGAGGAGAAAGTGGGTCTGTAGCTATTTGTAAACCGCAGGTTGGAGGTTCAATTCCTCTCGCCAGCTCCATAAATTCCGCTGACGATTCAACCACTTTGTGACTTACAGGACTACTGCTCTCCCCTCGTATTTCAGCCAGTGTAACCGTAGCTGTAACCATCTTTGCTTTTTCGCGCTCAAAGTAGGCCGTCATCGACTGTGCGGCCTGTTCAAGGTCTGCCTCGTTCACGATGTTATAGCGGTCGAATACGGAGCGGGTTTTGTGGCCGCTAATCGCCATTGACACCTTTTCGGGAACGCCAGCCCGAACCATGTTCCGAACAGCGGTACGGCGGAAGTCGTGTGGGATCTTACCAACCCAGACCTTCGCCTTCGTACCCTCAACTTCTACCATTTTGCCCAGCCCTACCCTCTCACAACCTTTGCGCCATGAATGCTTAAGCGATTCATGGCGGATCCCCCCACGGTGACAAATCCAAAAGCACAGAGGCCACTTCTGGTCACACCGCTGCTTCCATACCGTCAGGACTCGGAGCAAGTCACCTGTAAGGTATAGAACTCGTAGTGTATTGGCCTTAGTGTCTTGAGCCCTTAGGGAGAGCTTACCTGCTGACCAATTCACCTGAACCCACTTCAACGAAAACACCTCTCCCGTTCGCATGCCGCTGTAGTACGCCAGGGTAGCGGCTACCTGTGCGTAATCCGGTAACACACCAGGAAGAGCAAGAAAGTCTTCATGTTCAAAGAATCCTGACCGAATGTTTCGCTCCTCCAGCATGGGAACATGTGGGGCTCTCGCAACCTTTATCAAACTCTTCCTTCCACGCGGAGACGCGAAGAGCCTACGCATTACCGAAATCTCTAATTGGACCGGCAAAGCTGTCGCCGCGCCCCGTACCGAACTTGACGAGCTTCTATCTCGAGAGGAACTCGAAAAGTTAGGCGTCTATATACTCATTGGCAGCGATCCTCTTATCAACGCAGCCCGCGCTTATATTGGCGAGGCGGAAGTCATTCGCGAGCGACTCAAGCAACACAAGACTAAGGAATTCTGGATCTCGGCCATCGTTTTTGTCAGCAAGGACGAGAACCTAACTAAGGCACATGTTCGGTATCTTGAGAGCCGCCTCCTCACTGAGGCCGCTCAGATCGGCAGGTTCACGCTCGAACAGAACCAGGCTAGCGGCTCCAAGCTACCCGAATCTGACCGCGATGACATGGAAGTCTTTCTGGCGCACATTCGGCAACTTCTTCCCGTCCTCGGCTCCGACATTCTCACGCCGATCGCTCAACCCACCGCAAAGAATCAGCCAGGCGGCGTGCTCTTCTGCCGGATTAAGGGAGCCGAGGCGCGAGGACAGCGCACTGCGAGCGGTTTCGTCATATTCCGTAACTCCACCGCCGTCTTGGAGGACCGCCCATCTGCTGAGAGTTACCCCTACACCGTAGCCCTGCGCAAACAACTAATCGCCGATGGCACGCTCATCGAGAAAGATGGCTTCTTGGTCTTCACCAAGGATGCGGAGTTTTCTAGTCCATCTGCGGCGGCGGTCGTTATACACGGCGGGACCGCAAACGGACTTACCGCGTGGAAAACTAAGGATGGGAAGTTGCTCAAACAGCTCGACAAACAGGCTTAGCCTTGCGGTGAGCGATTGGGGTTACCCCACCTCCTGGACTGTCATGCGATGCTGAGGCTGTTCCGTCTACCAGCGCCCTTGCGCCTTCGTTCGCATCCCTCCTATAATGCGCCACCCCTGCGAGGCTCTCATGCCCTTCTCGATTCGTCCTTGTCGTCGCTTCCCCGTTGTAGTGCTCCGTCACGTACAACGTCTGACCTTTACGCCCACCTCTACGAGTAACTTATAAACTTCTCAAGAAATTCAAGAGATGCTGCTTGCTGATTTCGTCCAACTGTCGAAAGTTCCGAATCACCTGCGTCGCTTCAGACGGACGATAGAACCCCTGGCTCTCGTCATGCCGCTCCCGTTGATACCGCTTCGTCGGTTTCACCCCATACGGGCCGACATGTTCCTCAATCGCCTCTCGTAAGTCGGTGGTCCGTCCATCGTGGAGGAAGAACACCCGCTGCCCCAGGCCCCACAACGGCGCGGTGCGGAACTCATCGCCCTGCGCGAGCCCTTGGCTAATATCATCGGCCAGGTTTGGCCCCATGTTATGCAGCAACAAGTCTGAATACAGATTCACGTCCTTGTTGCGCAGATATACCTTCTCCGCGTTCCCCGTTTTCAACGTGGGGGTATGGCACGCCGCACAGCCGATCTGCGCGAACACCGCCTTGCCCAACTCAGGTGATTGCGTCGAGTCCACAGGCGTCGGCGGCAGGAGATGCTGCATGAACTTCGCAAAGCGCACTTGATCCCCGATACCATCAACGAGGAGCGCTTCATCGATCACCGCGATATTCTCCGGTGTCGGATTGAACAGGCATCCCTCGGTCTCATC
>JANYBU010000228.1 GCA_025360665.1 Nitrospira sp. | reverse complement strand
TCCGAGCGAGCCCGCCTCCGCACATTCATCGAAAAAATCAAATAGCGTTATCCCGTCCACATTCCTCAAGCAGCGGAGTCCGTGAGACTCCGCTGCTATTCGACAATCGTCACCGTCATCTCAATCCGCTCGTTCGGCAAGTCGTGATCGTTTTTCGGCACGCCCACGATCTTATCGGCGACGCCAAGGCCTTTGGTCACCTCGCCAAACGCCGTGTATTTTCCATCGAGAAAGTGGGACGGCTCGACGACAATGAAAAACTGCGACCCCGCGGTGTCAGGCTCGGTCGCCCGCGCCATCGACACAATGCCTCGCTTGTGAGGAAGATCGCTGAACTCCGCCTTGAGCAAGATGGGATTGCCCTTCTCATCCTTGGGCCCGCCCTGCCCATAGGTGTCCTTGCGCAGCGAATTTTTCGTATTGGGATCACCACCCTGGATCATAAAACCGGGGATAACCCGGTGGAAAATCGTCCCATCGTAAAAGCCGGACTTGGCCAGCTTGATAAAGTTCTTAACATGATTCGGGGCCACATCCGGATACAACTTGATATGTATGTCCCCAAACTTAGTCTTGATAATGGCTTTCGGACCAGGGCCTGGCGGAGGAGCAAGAGGAGCAACCGGTTTCACGTCGGCCTTCCCTCCACAACCCGTGAGGAGACCGATCGCCAACAGCACTCCGCACAGTATGAGGCTTCTCATGGCGGCAGAGTCACGCGTCATGGCCCACCAACCTTGCATTGTTTACTCGACCACCACGATCGTCATCTCCGCCCGTTCCGTCGGAAGGTCGCGGCTGTTCTTCGGCAAACCGACAATCTTGTCCACCACCTCCATCCCCTTCACCACCTCGCCAAAGACCGTATATTGCCCATCGAGAAAGTTCGAATCCTTGACGACAATGAAGAACTGCGACCCGGCACTGTTGGGATCGCTCGTGCGCGCCATGGAGAGAATCCCTCGCCGGTGAGGAATGTCGTTGAACTCAGCCTTGAGCCGCTGGCTCGGCCCACCCTGACCGTAGGTCTCCGGCTTATTCAAATCTTTGGTGTTGGGATCACCGCCCTGGATCATGAACCCTGGAATCACACGATGAAAGATCGTGCCGTTATAGAAACCGGATTTCGCCAACGCGATGAAATTTTCAACATGCTTGGGAGCCTTCTCAGGGAAAAAAACGATGTCCATGTCGCCAAACTTTGTTTTGATAATGGCCTTCGGGCCTTTTACCCCTTCCGCTTTTCCCACTGGAGCCTTGTCAGCGGCAAAGAGTGCGCCCATCCCTAGCAACAAACTCCCGCCGAGCACGAGTGTCACCGCCACAAATTTCACCATGATTCGTCTCTGCATCATCGCCTCCCTGGAATAATAATCGATCTCATCGCGAGGTCATCCTACCATGCCGACCGGATCAGGCCCCTATCTGTTGGAGGGCCTGCTTCGCTGCCTGTTGTTCTGCTTCTTTCTTGCTTCGCCCGGACCCCATGCCCACGACCTCGCCCTGAATGGACAGTTCCACCTCGAACAACTTCTGGTGGTCGGGCCCTGTTTCTCGAACGGTCGTATAACGTGGCAATGTGTCATGCCGCTTTTGACACCACTCCTGAAACTGGGTCTTGTAGTCGCCCGCCCCCGGCTGCTCCTGTTGCGCAGCAATATTCGTGAGTTCCTCTGCGAAAATGTGGCGCGTCACCGTGCGGCTTGCATCGAATCCTCCGTCAAGATGAACCGCCGCGAGCACCGCCTCCAGCGCATCGGCCAACAGCGAGTCTTTCTCGCGCCCATTCGAACGGTCCTCCCCGCGCCCGAGCTTGAGATGCTCCCCCAGTCCAAGGCGGCGAGCCACCTGCGCCAACGATGCCTCACTCACCAACTTGGCCTTCAGCTTCGAGAGGGCACCCTCTGAAGACTGCGGCAACGCCGAGGCCAGGTACTCAGTCATCACAAGCGACAGCACGGCATCGCCGAGAAATTCGAGCCGCTCGTTATGTTGAGGCGAAGCCGATTTCTGTTCGTTGACGAGAGAGGAATGAGTCAAGGCTTCGTCGATCAGGGCAAGGGACTTGAATCGATAGCCCAACAAGGATTGGAGCGAGTCGGCGGAGGAAGCCGAAGTCATAGTAACGAGTAGATCCCTCGCACGGGCCTGTTAGGCGTCTGGTTTTCTAAAGAGCAGACAGGCATTGACCCCGCCGAATCCGAAAGAATTCGACAGCGCGACCGTCACCGCAGCCGGTCTGGCCCTGTGCGGAATGTAGTCCAGATCGCATGCAGGATCAGGATGATCCAGGTTGATCGTCGGGGGAAGTATCCCGTGGTGAAGCGCGAGAACACTGAACACCGCTTCAATCCCACCTGCCGCCCCGAGTAAGTGGCCGGTCATCGACTTGGTCGAACTTACCGGAATCCGGTAGGCCCGTTCACCGAACACATGCTTGATGGCCTTGGTCTCAATGGCATCCGCCATCGTCGAGGTTCCATGCGCGTTAATGTACCCGACCTGATCCTTGCCGATGCCGGCATCCTTGAGCGCCAGCTCCATGCACCGGACCGCGCCTTCACCCTCTTCGGACGGGGCGGTAATATGGTAGGCGTCGCTGTTCATGCCGTAGCCGATGAGTTCGGCATAGATCCGAACCCCTCGCCGACGCGCATGCTCCAGTTCCTCCAAGACGACGACTCCGGCGCCTTCGCCGAGCACGAATCCGTCACGACCCTTGTCGAACGGCCGGCTCGCTTTTGTCGGTTCATCGTTGCGAAACGACAACGCTTTCGACGCCGCAAACCCTGCAACCCCCAACGGCGTAATGGCCGCTTCCGCCCCGCCCGCGATCATGACATCGGCATCGCCCGCCTGAATCAATCGATATGCGTCGCCGATACAGTGATTGCCCGTCGCACAAGCCGTCACCGCGCAGGAGTTCGGCCCCTTGGCGCCCAGTCTGATCGCCACCTGTCCCGAGGCCAGGTTGATGATGGTCATCGGAATAAAAAACGGCGAGACGCGCCCGGGGCCTTTTTCCTGCAGAATCTTGTGGTAGTGTTCGATCGACCCAAGCCCCCCGATACCCGATCCGATATACACACCGACTCGCACGGCCTCTTCCGACGCCACGGTAAACCCCGCATCATCCACCGCCAGCTGGGCAGCACCCACGGCGTAATGGATGAAGGTATCCATCTTTTTGATTTCTTTTTTCTCGATAAACTGGGCCGGGTCGAAGTCTTTCACTTCACCGGCGATTTGGGCGTCGTAGGCTGCAGGATCGAATTTCGTGATTCGACCGATGCCGGATTCACCGGCACAGATGGCCTTCCACGTTTTTTCGACACCCGTCCCCAGAGGCGTGATCACCCCCAGACCGGTCACGACTATCCGTCTGGTCGAACGAGCACTCATCACGTCCTACAACCGCTAGGCCTTTTCCTTAATGTAGTCCAACGCTTTCCCGACCGTCAGAATCTTTTCCGCGTCTTCGTCGGGAATCTCGATGCCAAATTCTTCTTCGAGGGCCATCACCAGCTCAACCGTATCGAGCGAGTCGGCACCAAGATCTTCCACAAAACTGGCTTCGGGCGTGATCTCATCCTCTTCGACTCCGAGCTGCTCTCCGATAATTTTTTTCACCCGTTCATCCACAGTACCCATTGATTTCCCTGCCTCCTTCCCCATCGTTGATCCTCCTTGTCGCTGCGAACCAGCCGCCGCAGCATCGTACAATATTCTGTCCCCAGAGTCGTCAGGGCATCAACATCCCGCCGTTCACGTGCAACACGTGCCCGGTGATATAGGCTGCCTCGTCCGACACGAGAAAACGCACCGCCGCAGCAATATCGGCTGCGGTGCCCAATCGTCCCAATGGAATTTGTTTCTGGAGCTGGTCTTTCACTTCCGTCGACAATCCCTGCGTCATGGCCGTATCGATGAATCCCGGCGCGACCGCGTTCACCGTGACTGAGCGGCTCGCATATTCCCGTGCCACCGTCTTCGTCAATCCGATTACCGCCGCCTTCGATGCCGCGTAATTGGCCTGGCCCACATTACCCATGACCCCGACAATCGAAGCAATGTTGACGATACGACCATACCGCTGCTTGGTCATCGGGAGCAAGACCGCCTTCGTGCAGTTGAACGTCCCATTCAAATTGACTTGTAGTACCAGATTCCAGTCTTCCTCCTTCATCCGCAACAGCAGCCCGTCACGCGTAATCCCGGCATTGTTTACCAGAATATCGACCTTCCCCCATTCCTTGAGCACCTGGGCGACCATGACTTTGGTGTCAGTGGCATCCGCCACATTGACCTTGACGTTCAGCGCCTTGCGCCTCAACCGTTCCACCGCCGCAACCGTGTCCTTCGACCGGCTCGGATCAAGATCGGCAACCACAATATCGGCCCCGGCTTGCGCCAACGACTCGGCAATCGCCCGACCGATCCCTTGCGCAGCCCCTGTGACAATCGCAACCTTACCATGTAGTGACATCCGCCCGCTCCTCACATCCCTTCACGCACTGAACGCAGCGCGGGTCGCCTCGAGCGACTTAGGATCATTGACATTCATGGTCACTGCGTCCGGCAGAATCCGTTTGATCAAGCCGCTCAACACCGTTCCCGGCCCAACCTCGACGAATGTCGTCACACCCATCGCGGCCATCGCCTTCACCGAATCTTCCCAGAGCACTGACGAAGAAAGTTGTCGTACCAGCGACGCCTGGATGTCACTCGCCTTCGTGAAGGCCCTGGCTTCGGCATTGTTAATCAGTGGCATCTTGAGATCGGACCAGGTGATCGTCGCCAAATCTCCAGCGAGTCGATCGGCCGCCTTCTGCATCAAGGGCGTATGGACCGGCACACTCACGGGGAGGGGGATCGCCTTCTTACATCCCTTGGCCTTCGCCAGCTCAATGGCCCGTTCCACGGCAGCCTTTTCCCCGGCAATGACAACCTGACCAGGCGAATTGAAGTTCGCCGCGGCCACAACTCCCACAGTGGAAGCCTCCCGACACACCTCTCTCACCACGTCTGCCGCGAGGCCGAGAAGCGCGGCGACAAGCCCCGTCCCCGGCGGCACCGCTTCGGCCATATAGCGACCTCGCTTCTGCACGATCGCCACCGCCTCACGATAGGTGACTCCCCCAGCGGCGACAAGCGCCGAGTATTCACCCAGGCTATGACCGGCCACCGCGACCGGTGTGATGCCCAATGGCTCGAACGCATGGAGCGCTGCGATACTGCTCACCAACAATGCCGGCTGAGTATATTCCGTGAGATTCAATCGTTCCACTGGTCCCTCAAAACATAGCGCGGCAATGTCATACCCCAGCACCGACGAGGCCTCTTCGTAGAGACTCCTGATGCTCGGATGGGCCTCCACCAACACTCTTCCCATCCCGACTGACTGAGACCCCTGGCCTGGGAAGACCAACCCAATACTGGACGACCTGGTTGATTGGAGAATTGCCATACTACCGGAGCGATTGCACGAGGCTACTGGTTACTCTCATTATCGTAATATTCGAAGCTGGAGAGGACGCACCGCACCCTCTCCGTGGGGTTAGATATCGTCGAATTTCCCTTGAATGTCAACGGTAAAAGTTGTTCAGCGGAAAGTCGAGTGGCGCGGAGCTAGAGGCCAGCTTCAATCCGCCACCTCACCATCGAATGAGAGCAGACGCCCACGTCAATCCGGCGCCGAAGGCCCCTAACATCACCAGGCCCCCTTCTTTGATTCGCCCCTGGCGCACGGCTTCGTCCAAGGCAATGGGAATTGAGGCCGCTGACGTATTCCCATACCGATCGAGATTCAGCATCACTTTCTCTGGCGGGAGTCCGAGACGCTCGGCCACCGCCTTGAGAATACGCACATTCGCTTGGTGCGGCACATAGAGATCGAGATCCTCAACACGGAGATGATTTGCGGCCAAGGTCTCCCGCGCGACTTCTTCCAAGGTCCGAACTGCCACCTTAAAAGTCTCGTTCCCCTTCATCTTGATGTACTGCATCCGTTCCGCCACGACCTTTTCAGAAGGCGGCATACGCGATCCGCCACCTGGCACCGCGATCAAATCGCAGAGGGCGCCATCGGAACGAAGATGAGTAGACAGGATGCCCCGATCGTTCTCACTGGCACTGATGACTGCCGCTCCAGCCCCATCGCCGAACAAAATACAGGTGTTGCGATCGGTCCAGTCGGTAATCGCCGACATCACTTCCGACCCGATGATCAACACATGACGCATGCCGGTTTTCACATAGGCATCCGCCACCGATAATGCATAGACGAACCCGCAACAGGCGGCCGACAGATCACAGGCCGCCGCCCGCGTCGCCCCCAGCTGATGTTGAATCAGACACGCGGTGGCAGGAAGCGGATAATCACCGGTGCAGGTGGCCAACAGAATGAGGTCGAGATCTGCCGCACTCACCCTCGCGGCCGTCAGGGCCCGCTCCGCCGCCTTCACCGCCAGATCAGAACAGGCTTCACCGGGACCGGCCACATGTCGCTCGCGGATACCGGTCCGTTCGACAATCCATTCGTCCGAGGTCGCCACCATCCGTTCGAGATCGAGATTGGTCAGCACCTTAGCCGGCACATACGATCCGGTCCCTGCAATGCGGGCCCTCATGCCGGCGCATCCTCAGAGGGCCTAGCTTGGGAGAGGCTCTCTTCAATATCGCGTTGAATCAGCTCATCGACGCGCCTCTCTGCCAACCCCTTCGCCCGGCGGATGGCATTCTTGATTGCCTTGGCGGACGAACGGCCATGGCAGATCATAGTAATGCCATTGACGCCCAGGAGCGGCGCCCCTCCGAATTCCGCGTAATCGATTTTTTTCTTCAAGTTAAGCAGCGGCTTGGCAATGAGCGGGTAGGCCAAGCGGCCGAAGAAGGATCCGGAAATTTCCTTGAGCAACAACTTCTTGATCGTATCGGCCACTCCCTCGGAAATTTTCAGCGCGACGTTCCCGATGAAACCATCACACACCACCACATCAGCACTCCCGTTGTACACCTCGCGGCCCTCGATATTGCCGATAAAGTTGAGTGGACTGGCTTTGAGGAGCTTGAACGCCTCCTTCGTGACCTCATTCCCTTTGCTGTCTTCTTCCCCGATACTCAACAGCCCGACACGTGGGTTGGGTTTCCCAAAAAGATATTTGCCATACTCATTCCCCATGATGGCGAATTGGGCCAGATGCTGAGCCGTACAGTCCACATTCGCCCCCACATCCAACATGATCGCCGTACCGGTTAGAGTGGGCAGGCTTGTTGCGATCGCCGGCCGCTCGACACCCTTCGTCAGCCCGAGCACAAAGAATGACGCCACCATGCTGGCGCCGGTGTTCCCGGAACTGACCACGGCACTCGCCTCGCCACTTTTGACCAACTCAGTGGCAACCCAGATAGAGGAATTCCGCTTCTTGCGGGCGACAGTAGCCGGCGACTCGTGCATCTCGACGACCTGCGAGGCATGCCGAATAGACAGGCGGGAGTCCGTGCAACCGAGACGGCGACATTCGGCGGTGAGAATGGCCTCGTCACCGACCAGCAGCACTTCGACATCACATTCCTGGGCGGCCTGGAGAGCCCCCTCAATGGCCGGGGCCGGTCCATGGTCACCGCCCATGACATCAAGCGCAATCTTCATAGCGACTGAGTACTCATCGAATGATGACGTGTCGCATGGTCACGAAAGAAGAGCAGCCGTCACCACGCTACATGCGGCAGGAGTTTAGAGCAGTGAAATGATCGACGCAACCGGCAAACAGGCACAATCCTGTGGTGATCCGTGGAGCCATTGAACCCTGCAGGCACGGCCCAACAGCCCCGTCACGAGCCTGCCTAGGACTCTTCGACCTGGATGACCGCCTTGCCTTTATACGTTCCGCAATTCAAGCAAGTGTAATGCGGCAGCTTGATCTCATGGCACTGCGGACAGACGGACATGCCCGGCGGTGTGATCCGCAGCTTTTGTGTGCGCCGCGTATCGCGTCGTTCCCGTGAATGTTTATGTTTCGGATTTGGCATGGCAACTCCTTCTCACTCTCGATAGCAGGCGGTGACGCTATGATGCCGACGGCCCGCCGGTCTTGCGTTTCATACCTTGGACCACCCGAAATGTCGGGATCGATGGCTCCGCGGCACATGGACAGGGCCCCTCATTCAAATTTTTCCCACATCGCGCGCAGAGCCCCAAACAGTCGTCGCTGCAGAGCGGCTGCATCGGCGCGGACAGGATCACGTGTTCACGCAACATGGGAGCCAGTTCCAACTGATTACCCTGATATTGATACTGATCGTCAGGGTCCTCTTCTTGTTCAGTCTCCACGACCTCCGCACGCGCCTTTCGGGGATCGATTCGCTTCGGATGACGCGGCGTCGACTTGGGCTCCGGAATAAAGGCCGCCCGCACAGAGAAAGCCAGCGGAACCTCATACTCCTTCAAGCACCGCACACATTCACGGACAACCGTGCCTTCCAGCACGCCGGTCACCGCGACCAGCCCTTCGATATTGGTCAGGTCCAGACTCACAGCCAACGGACCACGGACTACGGCATCATCCTCGGTGAGACCGAGTTCTTCAGCCGTGACCTCGCCGACCAGCGAGAGCCCATCTATAGTGATGTCCGCCAGCAGCGGCCTGAGCAGATCCATCGTAGCGCCTACCTGCATTCCCATCCCCAACGTGACCAGTTATCGCTCTTCCGCAAAGCTGATAAGGGCG